>JAOUJW010000003.1 GCA_029882975.1 Gammaproteobacteria bacterium | reverse complement strand
TCCTATGCATTACTCACCCGTCCGCCACTCGTCAGCCAGAGCAAGCTCTGCTGTTACCGTTCGACTTGCATGTGTTAGGCATGCCGCCAGCGTTCAATCTGAGCCAGGATCAAACTCTTCAGTTTAAGAGTTTAGTTACTTTATGGGTAACCAATCCAATGATCCTATTCAAGTATTCACTTACTCGGAATAACTGACTAGGTCACTTTACATAATTGCTTGCAATATAAAGCAAAAATGCAAGTGCCCACACAAATTACCTGATTTCATTGTTAAAGAGCGGGCCGATGATTTGTCATCAGCAAAGACGGACAATTATGACAACTTAAATTTGATCCGTCAACACTTTTAAACTTTTTTTGTATTGCCGCCATTCGGTCAGTCGCAATTCGGTTTAAAGTGTCTCTGCGTTCTCCGTCAGAGAGCGCGCATTATAAGCACATTTCGGAAAGCGTCAAGCTATTTCGAAAAGTTTTTTTAAATAAAATTACAACGCCCCTAAATCAAGCCTTTAAGCCTATTTTACCGTTACTCTGGCAAATCGACGTTTGCCTACTTGTACCACATAGACACCCGCAACAAATTGATATTTGTCATCTTCAACACGTTCGCGATTCACTTTTACAGCCCCTTGTTTCACCATGCGTCTGGCATCAGAGGTACTGGCGGTTAGTCCGGCATCTTTGAGCAGGTTCGAAATGGCGATCCCCCCCTCTTCCAAGACCAGCTCCACTTGCGGCATATCCTCCGGCAATGCATCGCGACTGAACTGGGCAATAAATCCTTCCCTTGCTTTATTAGCCGCTGCGGCACTGTGAAATCTTGTCACAATCTCTTCACCCAGCTTGAATTTAATATCGCGCGGATTGGTACCTTGGGCCACTTCCGTTTTGTATCCTTCTATCTCTTCCAAAGAGCGAAAACTTAACAGTTCGAAATAGCGCCACATCAGGTCATCGGAAATAGACATAATCTTGCCAAACATTTGGTCCGGCGCTTCATTGATACCTATATAGTTGTTTAGCGATTTGGACATTTTTTGTACACCATCCAATCCTTCTAAAATGGGCATTGTGAGTATTACCTGGGATTCCTGCCCATAGTCTTTTTGCAATTCCCGCCCTACCAGCAAATTGAACTTCTGGTCGGTACCACCCAGTTCCACATCTGCTCGCATTGCCACGGAATCATATCCCTGAACCAACGGATACAAAAACTCATGCACGCTAATAGGCATCCCACCTTTATAGCGCTTACTAAAGTCGTCACGCTCCAACATTCTGGCCACCGTGTACCTGGCTGCCAGTTGTATCATATCGGCCGAACTCATTTCATTCATCCAGCTGGAATTGAACATCACCAGGGTTTTAGCAGGATCTAAAATTTTGAAAATTTGCTCTTCGTAGGTTTTGGCATTTTCGATCACCTCATCACGGGTCAAGGGAGGCCTCGTACTGTTTTTTCCAGTAGGGTCACCAATCATGCCGGTAAAGTCTCCAATGAGAAACAAGACTTCATGCCCCAAATCCTGAAACTGGCGCAATTTATTGATGAGCACCGTATGCCCTAAATGCAAATCCGGCGCGGTGGGATCAAACCCTGCCTTTATCCGTAAAGGTTTGTTTCTGGCAAGCTTGGTTTTTAATTCAGCTTCGACCAACAACTCTTCAGCGCCGCGCTTTATTTGCACCAATGATTCTTCAACACTTAACATGAATTTTCCTTCACCGTTAGCTACTTCCCCATCGCGGGGGCTAAAAAAGCCGAATGATAACAGACACACCTATCCACCCAAAACCTACGCCAACTTTAGTTAGCGGACAGACAACCACTTATCGGAAAAATCGACTAACGTATTGCGTCAAACAAAGAGATAATGTATTGGAAAAATAGTCAAAAAACCGACGATTCAACGTCTCTTTATACCATAGAAAGAAAAGAGTCGATGGTCATGTAATAATTTCGTATAAAGCGCCGGTTCCGCTGGTATTACAGTATTTAACCGGCCTATACTAATCGCCACTTAAGGAGCTACTTGGATGGATCTATGACCCTTCAACTCCATATATATCAGTAGTACTAGCGTTATGGCACAACTCTTACGACGAACAAACACCGCATCCAGCAGACCCAACACCGGCTTACCTGGAGCAGCTGACAGAATTCCTGCCAATGGGCGCAAACGTTTAAAACACAAACGTATGTCCGGCGCACACGTGGCTATTTTATTTGCCAGCACTTCTTTATTCAGCATTATCTTTTTCCTCATTTCAGATATCGCAGAAGCAACACGGGTTCCCGGCATTGGCGACGGGTTCACTCCCACGACTTTGAATATGGTCAGCCTGCCTCTGGAAATCCCCAATAACTTTGAACTGCCCGACGAGGAAATAGCGTTACAAGCTTCCGGTTTAGATACCAAGCCCGTGAAGAAAATGCCAAAAATGAAATGGCAGTCTATCACGGTACAGCGAGGAGATACGCTATCCAAGTTGTTCAAGCGTATGCGAATCAAAACCAAGGAACTGCGCGACATTGTCCGTCTGGGCGAACCCACTAAAACCTTAAATCTTATTTCTCCCGGCGAAGAACTGAAGTTTCTTCTGATTAACAACAAACTGCATGAATTGATCTATGAGATCAACGACTCCAGCGCTCTGCATATTACCCGCAAAGGCGATCAGTTCCACGCATCTACCATTACAACTGAGCTGGACAAACGCATAGCACACGCCACAGCGGAGATAACCGGCTCTATGTACGAAGCCGCCTTAGAAGCCGGCATTCCCGGTAGCATGACGATGGAGTTGGTAGGCCTGTTTGACTGGGAATTCGATTTTGTTACCGACGTGCGAGCCGGCGATCGCTTCTCAGTGATTTACGAGGAATACTATTTAGACGGTGAAAAAATAACCAATGGCAATATTCTCGCTGCGGAATACATCAATAACGGCAAACTTTACCGCGCCGTTCGTTATAAAGACCAGAACGGTCATGTGGATTACTACACCCCGGAAGGTATCAGTCTGCGCAAGGCGTTTCTGCGAAACCCTGTAGATTCCACCCGAGTCAGCTCCAAATTCGGTAAACGTTTCCATCCGGTATTAAATCGCCTCCGGGATCACAAAGGCGTGGATTACGCAGCCCCGGTGGGCACTCCCATCAAGGCAAGCGGAGACGGTAAAATCAGCCATCTGGGACACAAAGGCGGATATGGCAATACCGTTATTATCCAGCACGGCGGCAAATATCAGACACTGTACGCTCACTTAGTGAAATTCAAAAAGGGCTTACGTCGCGGTGACCGGGTTAAACAAGGGGAAATCATTGGCTACATCGGCAAAACCGGTTTAGCTACCGGACCGCACTTACATTACGAGTTCCGTGTAGATGGCATCCATCGTAACCCTTTAACCGTAAAATTGCCCGGTGCCGCACCCATTACCTATGAGCAAAAAACCGATTTCAAACTGAACACTCAAGGCTATCTAACCTTATTGAACACCTTAGGTAAGACTTCTGTGGCCAAACTGTAAGGCAAGATTCAGCAGTCACTGGGCAACAAATTTGGGGATAAAAAGGCGGATTGATCAATCCGCCTTTTTATTTTTAACAGATACTTGTCATGCAGCACATCGGACAAGCTAGCGCTTGTCGATGGAAGTGTAGTCTCGAGGCGGTTGGCCGGTATACACCTGTGTCGGCCGGAAGATACGATTGTCCGCCAATTGCTCCCGCCAATGTGCCATCCAACCGGCAGAACGGGCGATAGCAAAGATTGATGTAAACTGATCCGAAGGAATACCCATTTCCGCATAGAGTATTCCTGAGTAAAAATCCACATTTGCGTACACACCTTTGTGTGCCAAACGACCTTCAGCCACCCGCTCTACTTCCAACGCTGTTTCCAATAGGGGATTGGAAGCGCCATGAACCTGCATAAATTCCTCCACCAAACCTTGTAGAATGGTCGCTCTGGGGTCTTTGGTTTTGTACTCTCGATGTCCCATCCCCCAAATAACTTCCTTATTATTTAACTTATTATCAATATAGGCTTCCACTTTATCGGGACTGCCAATTTCTTCCAGCATGGTCAAAACCCGCTCATTGGCACCACCGTGTAAGGGGCCGGACAAGGTACCGATAGCCGAGGCCATGACACTGCACGGACTGGCCAGGGTAGAACCATTAACCAGCATGGCGAATGTGGATGCGTTGATGGTGTGTTCTGCATGTAAAATCAGACACACATCCATAATCTTAGCCAGCAAGGGGTCCGGCTCCTTCCCGTTGAGCATATAGAGAAAATTCTCGGCATAGGATAGATCCGCCCTTGGAGGAATAGGATCGTAACCGTTACGAATATGCTCCCACATGGCCACAATGGTCCCCATGCGGGCGATAATTTTCACGGTCATATTGTGTATGTAGTACAAGTCTTCGCAACGGTCGCTACCGGTGAGGCATTCATTTCCTGGATAAAACATAGCCAAGCTGGCTACAGCCGTTTGCAACATTTCCATAGGATGGCCGGTCGCTGGAAGGTTTTTCATCAACTCCCGAATATTGTATTTAACCAAGCGGTTATCGCGCAGCTGCGCGTCAAAAGAACTGAGCTGATCGGTCGTGGGTAATTCGCCGTCCAGCAGTAACAAGGCGGTTTCCTCAAAAGAACTGTGTTTAGCCAGCTGCTCGATGGGATAGCCACGGTAATACAACTTGCCTTTTTGGCCGTCAATATCGGAAATATTAGATTTCGTGGCTGGAACACCGGCCAATCCCGGCAGGTACTCATTCATTGTCATTGTTAAAAATCCTTATGTAAATTGTGTCAGACGAAAAAAACAGGGGCGACCCGCCCCTGTTTTTTTGCCGGACATAATGCCCGGAAATCTTACCTCATCACACAGAAAATGAAGAACCGCATCCACAGGTGGTACTGGCGTTGGGATTTCGGATAAGAAATTGAGCACCCTGCAGGCCCTCCACATAATCCACCTCAGCTCCCGCCAGATACTGATAACTCATGGGGTCCACTACAAGGCTCACTCCGGAATTTTCGATTTCCGTGTCACCCTCGTTGACTTTCTCGTCAAATTTAAACCCATATTGAAATCCGGCACAGCCACCCCCGGTAATGTAAACCCGAAGCTTAAGTGATTCATTACCCTCTTCTTTTATCAGCGCCCTAACTTTATTGGCGGCATTGTCGGTGAATGTTAACGTCACGTCCGCAGTAGAACTCATGCAAATACCTCCAACTCTATCATCTAATTATAGATAGTGCCTGAAGATGATTTTTCAAGTCAACGCGGAAAAATGTGAACACATGGACCAAATTGTACAACATTTATACAATCGCCACTTATTTGACGCTAAACTGGTACGTCTGGCCCTGATCATCCGGCTCAGCTTCAAATGCCGGTCCTTCCTGTGACTCAGGAATAGAATCCAACACTTTTTCTTCCACTGAAGGTTCCGCTACTGCTTTTTCTTCAATCACCTCGGGGACTACGGTTGCCGGCACCTGTTCTTTGGACAAATGAATCAGGCTGCCATTAACTTCAGCCCCCATAGCCATTTCAATCACTTGATAGTATACGTTGCCGGTCACCCGGGCGTTCGCAGCCAGCTCAATATGTTTGTAAGCGTGCACATCGCCCACGACTTCACCGTTTAAGACAATACTATGCACCTTAACGTTGCCTTCAATACGACCTCTATCGCTGGTGGTGAGTAAAGACTGTTCACTTTCGGCCACCACGCTACCGCGAACTACACCATCAATGTGCAAACCACCGGTAAACATCACATCGCCTTTAATGGTTGTGTTGCCACCGACTAATGAATCTATTTCCGAGGAAATTTTCGCCTTTTTACTTCCGAACATAGGAGGGATTCCTTCTGATGTCAGTTAATGATCAGTCTCAACCGATAATATCGGTCCAGGTAAAATTTTTCTTTATTCGTGTCATGCCTTTATTACTAGGCATCAGGTCCACCAGAACACCCGATGGAACAAAGCCTTTGGGCAACACAATATCCCCCTCCAAATTCTGAAAATACTTAAATTTCAGCTTCAATTCACTTAGCTTACCGCCGGAGACATCTGCCAAACTTAAGGTTTTGTTCGCCCCCTCCATGATTCCTTCCACAAAAATACGAGCTCGACCGGTAACCATCCGACTGTGCTTGTTCACGTGAGTTAACACCAACTTAAAGCGATAGCCATCCGCACTGCCAATGCTGTTTAACTTCAGGCTGGTAACTTTTAGTCCACTCGCCGCTTCTTTGGGGGACAAGATACCTTGGTAAAACGCCACTTGTTGCTTTAGTTCCAACAATTCGGTCTGCAGATCCACCAGGCTGGTTTTTACCTGCGAATAAGCTTGTTTATCAATCTCACCGCCCTGTTTAGCAACCGCGATTTTTTCGCGCAAATCACTATTGCTTCTCCCAAGATCGTAAATATGCTGCTGTAAACGCTGCATTTCCTCACCCATGGTTTCATTGTCATATCCGGCCTTGATGCCGCCAAAACCGAACATGAGCCAACCAAATACCCCTATACTGAACACCGCCAGAAACATTCTGGACCAGTATTTCCATGGCGTAACCGCTTTGATTACCAGTTGTGAACCCATAACTTATTCAGTTTTCAATATTTTTAAAATCACACTTAAAAAATGGTCTTTCTCAGGGTAACAACGCCACCTGATTCAAGCCCGCAGCTTCGTCAAATCCAAACATGATATTCATATTTTGTACCGCTTGCCCCGCAGCGCCTTTGGTTAAATTGTCTATGATGGACAAAATAACCACCATATTGCCTTGTTGCGGCCGGTGTACCGCGATACGACAAGTATTGGAACCTCGCACAGACCGGGTTTCCGGGTGCGAACCGGCAGGCATGACATCAACAAAGACTTCTGAGGCAAAATACTCTGCATATATCGCCTGCAGATCCACACTGAGGTCTTCACAATAGGCATAGAGGCTTGCGTGAATTCCGCGCAGCATGGGAGTCAAATGAGGTACGAACGTTAGACTCACAGTATTGTCGGTTAAGGAGCGCAGTCCTTGAGTGATTTCTGGTAAATGTCGGTGTCCGGCCACAGAATAAGCCTTAAAACTTTCACTGCACTCACCCAACAAGTGCGCCACGCTGGCTTTACGCCCTGCCCCGCTGACACCGGATTTGCAGTCGGCAATCAAACGGTCCGTATCCACCAAGCCATGGCGCAACAAAGGTGCAAAACCCAATTGTACGGAGGTAGGATAACAGCCGGGATTGGCAATCAAACGGGCATTCACAATATCGCTGCGATTTAACTCCGGAAGACCGTAAACTGCTTGCTCCAGCAATTGCGGGCAGGCATGGGGCATTCCATACCATTGCTCCCACTCCGTTTCATTCTTAAGACGAAAATCCGCGGCCAGATCAATTACCCGAACCCCAGCCTGTAGTAATTCGGGAACGGACTTCATGGCAACTCCATTGGGGGTTGCAAAAAAAACCAGATCGCACTCGCTCAGAACGGCTGTATCCGGTTCGGAAAAACACAGCTCGGTATGACCGCGCAGATTGGGAAACATATCCGCTACCGCCATCCCGGCTTCTGTGCGGGAAGTAATCGTATGCAAATGTACCTGCGGATGCTGTACCAATAACCGTAGCAGTTCCACACCGGTGTACCCCGTTCCACCCACTATTCCTACTTTAATCATTGTTCCAATTCTCTTTATTCTCGTTAGATGTGTTTTGTGTCAGTTCCACATTGACACAGTCATTTCAAAGGATGGAAGGCTTTGTTGATATAGGCCACCACGCTGTCTATTTCCTGCTCACTTAACACTGACCGCCAGGCCGACATGGTAGTTCCCTCTATCCCGTTCATCACGACTGCTTTAACGTGCTTTCGTGTCATAGTCGACATTATTTCCGGATCCGTCAAATTCCTTGGATGGGGCTCCAAAAAACTACCAATCCAGTTTTTGCCCGTTCCATCCATGGCGTGACAAAAAGCACAATTAGCCTGAAAAAGACTCTCACCTCTGCGCTCCTGAGAGCTTAAGTCACTCAATAGGGGAGCTTTATCGTGCTTGGCATACGGCGTTGCCCCGGAGCGACTGTCCACCACTGGGCTAGCTGACGCGCTGGGATTTTTGTGGGTATAACGATTGCGCGGAAACGAAACCGCTTTAACGTCCCAAATAACCCCTTCATGCTCCACCCTGGCGCGATCGTGGCAAGTTATGCAGGCGTTCATAAACAAAACCTTACCGACACGCTGTTGCTTTGTCAGCGCGCTTTCCGGTGCATCCAAAGCAATTTGTCCTAGCGCAAAAGGAAAAGCGGCTTGGTATTTCTCATGGTCAGGCCAACCATTTTCAGCGGTATGATAGCGAGTATTGGGGTTACCATTAAGCATAAACTCTATGCGAACAAAATCCACCACAGCCTCAATTTCTCGTGGCGACAACGTGGCTGCGAAACTCTTCATAGCAGTGCCGAAACGGCCCTCAGTGACTGCATCCAGCATTTGATTGCGGGATAAAGCCGAGGGATCGCTGCTGCGAAAATTTCGAGGCCGAGGTGTTAAATAGCTGGCTGCCAAAGTAGCCGCATCGCCGGAATAACCGTGACAGAAATAACAACGAAAGTTGTATATTTTCCGCCCCTGTTCATGCCAATCCCTCGCATCCTCGGGACCGACTGAAGCAGGAACGGAGTGAGCTATTGGGCTTTTTTTTTGCCTGACGTTTGTATAAAGGCCTGAAACACAAACTCAGTCACATCAGCAATTTGTTGTTGATTCAATACCTTACCCCATGCCGGCATTACTGTACCAACACGACCGTGGGTAATACTGTTAAACAAGCGTACCCGGTTCAACATTCGCTGTGAAGCGGAACTGGTAAAGTCTCGCGGTCGTGGCGTGTTAAAGTAAGCTCTTGGGCCGTTGCCGTCACCCTTCACACCGTGGCAAGTAAAACAGTTTTTCATAAAAAACCGACGCCCGTTTTTCACATTACCTTGCAAACCGTTGGGCATAGGTAAACTCATATCAGCCGGTATCGCCTGCGGCAGGGACTGGGGTCCGGCCATGGGGGTATTGGCTTGATGTGGACTGGCTTGATGTGGATTGGCTCGCTGGTGTGGATTAGTCCTTTGGTGGGGGTTGGCACGCTGCGGAATCGCTTGATGCGGGTCGGCCCTTTGATGAGGGTTTCCGCCAGGGACGGTTTGCGGCGCCATACTGAGACTGGTTTGCGGCGTTTTGCCGATAAACTGCCCCTGAATATAGTCCACGACGGCCTCGATTTCGTCACTTTTTAGCTTGGTTGTAAACGACATCATGCCTGTCCCCGGTCGACCGTTGGTGACGGAATGAATCATCCGCTCTCGGGTCAGCTCTTTAGCAGCCTGCGCACTGGTGAAATCTCGCGGCGGTGGATTTAACTGACTGCGGGCCCAGACCGCTGAATTTCCTTTGTCTCCATGACAGACAGAACAAAACTTAGTATATATTTTTGCACCCTTGGGATTTGCAACCGGAGCGGGGCCGTTTGCAACCGGGGTGTTCATAAACCGGGTCCGGATATAGTCCACCACAGCGCTGATTTGGGTTGCGCTCAAGCGATCTCTATGCGGCATCATCCCGGTTCCCGGCCGACCATTGGTCACTGACTGAATCATACGATCGCGTGTAAGCTCCATCGCAGCCTGAACAGTCGTGAAATCTCGTGGCGGCGGATTGAGCCCATTTTGCGCCCGCGTGTCACCATCACCTTTATCTCCATGACAAATGGCGCAGTTGTCGGTATAGATTTTTTCGGCTTCAGACTGTTTTGTAGGGACTTTGTCCGTTTTTTCCGCAGCTAGTACAGAATTTGTACAAATCACAATCCATGTAATATAACTAACAAATATGGTCCTAATAATCATTATATTCCTACAAGATAAATATACGGTTTTTAAGTAAATTGTGGCTTATTTAAAAATTTTACGCTACTCTAAAGTTTGCAGATATTACAATACAATACGAGAGCCATATAGGGATATAAACATATTCGATAAGGACTGAGAAGGAGAAAGGTATCGTATTTGGACAAATCCATACTACTATATATAAACATATTCAGACAAAAGCACTATGAAATATTTAAAACCAAACAATGTTGTTGTAGCTCTTCTGGTTACAGTGTTTGGGATAACAAATGCGGGGGCAGAGGCTATTGTCGGAGATCCGGTTCTAGGGGCGGATGATCCTATATTAGGATCAAAACACGACTTTACCGGACTCAACTCACGGGCAGGTGTTGTTGCCATGGCCGGTGTAGCGTTCTCGGATTACGGTTATTCCTGCGTGTACTGTCATGTTCCACCGGAGGAGGCTGGCGCTCAACCTTCGGATTTCGGCGGAATTCCGGACTGGAACCGGTTTGTCCCGGCCACGGAAAACTACCAGTTTTACGCCGATGCAGGCAGCATGACACTGGACACCAATCCCAACAAACTCAATTCCATCAGCATGCTATGCCTCTCCTGCCACGACGGCACTATGGCAGTGGACATGGTGGTATTTAAGCCGGTGACCTTCGACCCTACCGCGGATTCTGCCATGCATATGCGCATCAATCCCGGTGACAGCATCGAAAACTGCGGTAAATGTCATAACGGCAATGTAGCTCACGATATCACAGTAAAAATGCTGGGAACGGACTTACGTAATGACCACCCCATTTCCATGCGTTACGCCGGTCTTGGATTTACCGACCCGGATTTTGTCCCCGCACCACCTGCCGATCAGTTTAATAACCGTATTTTTCAAAACGGAGTTAAACTGTATAACGATCAAGTGGAGTGCATGACTTGCCATAATGTGCATGATCCTTCAAGAGAACTATTGCTTAGAGCCAATGCTGAGGTATTATGTTTCACCTGTCACATTAAATAACCGGAACCCCGATTATTCGGGGTTCCCTCTTTTGTAATCAGCATACGGAACTAAACGATACATCATGGTCAGACATTCCCCTTTGGCAGGAGCCATTCTTTTAGTCACCTTGGTTTTACAAGCCTGCACAGGCTCCGGTGGACGTGAATTCGAATTCGAGCCACCTGTATTCCCTCCCCCCCCTGAAAAAGCCCGCTTTATTTGGGAACGAACCCTAACCAATAGTCTGGACGTCAAAGAACAGACAGCCATGGACAAACTGAAACAACTGGCCACCGGCAGTGGTGCCAGCGCTTTCGGTTTGGTGAAACCCTGGGGAATCGCCGTGAATCGGGGTCGGGTCTATGTATGCGATACCGTACAACGAGCCGTGCTGCTGTTTGACGCTCCCGGCAAAGATTTCAAACATATTGGCACTGAAGGTGTCGGCCAGCTATTTAAGCCCATCGGCATCGCCGTCAGTCGCGCAGACGGAACCGTCTATGTAGCGGACAATACCGCTAAACGTGTAGTGGCTTTCGATAAAGACGGCGAATATCTACGCGCCATTGGTGGCACTGAGATATTCAAACGCCCCACCGGCGTGACGGTAAGCCCAGACGGCAGTCGTATTTATGTGATAGATAATGGCGGAGTAGAAACCGATGAGCATAAAATGCACATTTTCGATGCCATCAACGGCCATTTAATTAAGACGGTGGGGGTCCGAGGCAAAGAACTGGGTGAATTTAACTTACCCTTACAAGCCGCCGCATCCCCTGACGGAACCATACATGTGGTAGACGGAGGAAATTTCAGAGTCCAGTCCTTCGACAGTAACGGCGGTTTCATTAGCTCATTTGGCTCTATAGGCACCCGCAGCGGTCAGTTTTCCCGCCCCAAAGGGATAGCCACAGACACTTCCGGCAATATATACGTGGTGGATTCTTCTTTTGGCAACTTCCAAATCTTCAGCGGTACCGGAGAGTTACTGTTGTTCGTCGGAGAACGCAGCTTCAAGGGGGGCCCTGCCGCCTACATGTTACCTACCGGTATAGCCGTGGATGAAGATGGCCGAGTTTATGTAGCAGACCAGTATTATAAAAAAGTGGACGTTTACCGGCCCGCTGATTTACCTCCTGGGCAAGGTTTCTTCGCCCCTGTCAGCAACAAAAAGAAACGCAGTAGACGATAACCGACAGACACATCAGAATCTGTCCTACAATCGTAGACGCGATCTAAGTTATTGAATTTATTTGTTGACAAGTATAAAGCATCTCAGTTAATTTACTCCACAATCGGACAGGAGCTACTATAATAAACCATTTAGTAGTAGTTTGATTCGCGCCAGATCCTAGAATTTGGCACATAAGTTTATAATCAGCGAACAAGGAAGTTTGACGCGGTAAAGTTCGCTTTCAGGGAGAGACTGATGAAGCACTTAGTAAGGTCTTTGACTTTCTGGGCGTTGTTGTGCGTGGTAATCACTGCTTTTGCGGACGGCTGGAGCCCCGCCACAAGAGCCCCTAACACCGACAGCATATCCAAAACACGACATAACCTCACCATGTCCTACTTACCTGCCATTACCGGTGGCGGCGCTATTATGGACAATGCTCGCAACAACTACGGCGAAATCTGTGTCTATTGCCACACCCCGCATGGAACCAATACTACAGTGGACGCCTTGCCCCTTTGGAACCGCACGATTAATACCGGAACCTACACTATTTACGACAAGCCCAGAACTTTGGATCGCCCTATCGGCCAACCGGGCCCCAATTCTTTGACTTGCTTGTCCTGCCACGATGGCACCATAGCCATAGACTCTATTATTAATATGCCCGGTTCCGGCAATTACAGCGAAGCCCAAAAGACCAGCATGAATCCTTCCTTTCTGGATACCTGGCCCAACGCAGCCGCGGTACACGCCACAATGGGGCCCTCCCCGGGAACCGGACCGGCAAACGACCAAAGCTGTATGTACTGCCACAGTACCGACCCTACTGCGGCCGCCCAGAGTCTGCCATTTAATGCGTTTGCTTTAGGCACGGACTTACGTGATGACCACCCCATCGGTATCTTGTTTCCCACAGTATTTGAGCCCGGAGTGGATTTTAATGAACCCAACTTGATTTACCGCACTCCAGGCGGAGCCCAAATGCAGGTGTTCGACCTCAATTCCAACGGCTATCCAGACAAAGACGAACCCCGCCTCTACGATACAGGAGAGGGTTTTGAGGTGGAATGTGCCTCCTGTCACGACCCTCATGGTGTACCATCCGGCGGTCCCGGCTCTACTTTTAATCCTAGCTTTTTAAGAGTGAACAATGGTGTCGTGGGAGACCATCAAGGTACTTTGGGAATTGTCAGCAATAGCGGCAGTGCTCTTTGTCTGACTTGTCACGCTAAGTAAGCCCGAAATCCTATTGGAAACAGCAGCCCGTTTTGGAATCAAAACGGGCTTTTTTATCGTTATCCATCAGGCCGTCTTAACCATACCGGCAGGTACTTCCAGGGGCAAACTAAAAGAAAACTCGGACCCCTCCCCCAAGCGGCTCTTACATAGCAACTCCCCCCCCATCATGGAAACCAATTGCTTGCAAATAGCCAGCCCCAGCCCGGTTCCACCAAATTTCCGGGTTGCAGAGTTATCACCCTGATTAAACGAGTCAAAAATAGTGTCCATTTTGTCCGCGTCAATCCCAATGCCGGTATCAACAACTTGAAACAAAATATCAGCTTGGTCATGACTCGAGATTCTTTTACTCACTCTCAAGGTAACATGGCCCGTCTGAGTAAATTTAATAGCATTGTTTAGTAAATTCATAATGACTTGATTAATTCGGACCAAGTCACCCATGATGGTTTCCGGTAACCCCGCTGAAATTTCTTTACGTAACTGCAAACCTTTATGCGCAGCCATGCTTTCATACATGGAAACAGCCGATTCGATACTACGAATCAATTCTATGGGACCTTTCTCTAAACTCAGTTGTCCGGATTCTATTTTAGAAAAATCTATTATATCATTTAAGATTGCCAACAAACTGTCAGCACAGTCATCCACTATTTTCAATCGTTCTTTAATATCCTTATCCAAATCTTCCAATAACAAAAGTTGTGTTATGCCAATAATTCCGTTTAATGGTGTCCTGATCTCATGACTCACATTGGCCAAAAAATCACTTTTTGCCTGTGCCGCCAATTCCGCTTTAGCCTTTTCAATGCGTAGAATCTCCTCCATTCTTTGACGTTGTATGATTTCCTCCTCCAAAGCTTTAGCATAGGTATCCGAAATATTCTTCGTGGTAAAAATAGGCAGGTAAATAGACAGTACAATAAGAAATAGAAACGCCAGGGAAAATCCCACAATAGCCATTTCTGGGATAGGTCGTAAAAACGGATAGTCTAAAAAATGCAGAGCATTAAGTGTCAGAATCACCAAATACACTTTAACCATCGCATTGCTTTTGGCAGCACGAAACCCAACAATACTGCTGTGTAACATCGGAATAGCTACAGCCAACGCAACCGGCAAAGCGACGCCGGTAAAACCAAAGCCGGAATAAAACAAAGCTACTGAGAGAAAAGCAAGCAGTGCAAACGCCGTATAATAGAATTTGAACGGGAGTTTTATCGCTGCTGTTTCAGCAACGATTTTTGCCAAGGCAACGGAGACGATAATATAAGTGGAAAACCCAGCCACCATAGCCAAGGAACTTTGATCAAATATACCTTGGACAATAAAATTCAGAAAAACACCGGTCCACAACAAAATCCCATAGCTGTGCAGTTTATTTCTATTCAAATACCATAAGACCGTTGTCAAAACTAAATTCAATATGACAACGACCGAAAAAAATATTAACAATGGTTTTATTGCGTCCATTTTCAAATCTCTAATAGCTACGGAAATTCTATCGTCGTTAGAATGAATTCACTTTGTAAAACTTTTGTCAATTAATAATGGATACATAACATTTACATTTTTTCGATTTTACCGACAAAGAGGATCATGGGAAATTGTTGCTGCAATTCCTTGCTATAAAAATTGCTCATGGTTACACCTTTACTAAACTGCACCTTTTCTCCCGGCTTTATGTCCATTCGGGGTCCGGCCAACCACACATCACCCAAATTACCTTGCACGTTGAGATAGGTGTACATTGAGGCATGTTGCACATGAACCACCACTCCCTGATTTGGTAAGGCAACGGCCAGTTTGGTTTGTTGTTTCGCCGCTTGGTGTTGTCGGGCCTGCTCGGCAGTTCCCATAAACCCGATATCGCCTTCGGAGTTAAAGTCTGCAAATTCCACGCTGTTTAAGTAACCGTCCTGGTTGGTCCCGCCGATGACATAGATCCAATCTTTGTAAACAACAGCGCTAAACATAGCCCTGGGCTGCGCCAAATCAGAGGTAAAACGCCATTTTGACAAAGTCCCATCAGCATTAACAGATACTGTTTCCACGCTGGTAAGATATTCCAAACCGGAAAGCCCCCCCAACGCATAAAGTCGCCCCTTGTACGCCGCACTACTCAATCCATACCGCCCCACTTGCATGGAAGTGGTGGCACGCCACACACCGGTCCCCCCTGCGGTTCTATTTGGTTGGGCGATTTCCACGTCAGGAATTCCCACCCCTTTATTCTGATCATGACCGCCAATCGCGTAGGCAAACCCGTTGAACTGTTTTGCCGCATTAACATAACGTGGCAATGTTAACATATCCGTTTCGATCTCCCAGGGACCTAAATGTCCATCAACACCGATTCCAGCGCGCTCCACCGTGTTCAGTAAGGTGCCGGCAAAACCTCCTAAGGAATACAGATAGTCTCCCACGGTAAACACTTTGGAACATCGTCGCGGAGTTACCATGGCGTTTTTTTGCAGCTCCCACCCTTGTAAACTGCCATCGGTATTGATTTTGGCTCGCTCTACACTTTGCAACAAATTCTGTCCATTGGGACCGTTTCCACCACCAACGACATAGATATATCCCTTGTGCACGGCGGCCTCAACGAAGCCTCTTTCTTCCAGCAAATCCGGTCCACGCTGCCATGGGCCGAGACTGCCGTCTGCATTGATTTTGGCAAATTCGGTATAAGGTACAAAATCGCGACCATCCACACCGCCCATGATATAAATGAAACTATTGTGAACAGCCGTGGCGGCCCCTGACCGAGGCCCCATCAATGAGTGTGTTGTTTTCCAGCCGGCAATCCACTGCGTCGACACAGCAGGCTGGGATGAAGCCTTATCCGGATTTTCTTTCCCGGAACAAGCCCCTAGAAACACCAGACCAACCATCAGCATACCGCAAAACTTCCGATATGACGGTCGAAGCAATTGTCCCACTATGCACCTCCCCACACTTTGTTGTATTCCTAAAAGACAAAACCCCGCTTCTTGATCAGAACGGGGTTTTTAGAAAACAGCTAACTACCTTTATAGCTTTAGGTTGCTTAGACGAGCTACGCCTCCAAAACTTCCCACCCATAAACTGCCATCAGCCGCTTCGGCCATAGAAAAGACATTATCCGCGTACAGGCCGCTTTTTTGATTCATAACCGAAAAGCTTTTACCGTCTTGATTAAATCGCGCTAATCCTTTGTTGGTACCGATCCAAAAACGCCCCTTTTTGGAATTCTTTAACATAAACACATGATTTCCCGGCAACCCTTCTTTGGTTGTATAGGTCGTCCAGGTTTTGCCATCAAAGCGGGAGAGACCGGCCCCCCAAGTACCACACCATACGGCACCATCTGTATCGACAATCATGGAAACAATATAGTTGGGGTTATAACCCACTTTTACGGTATCCAGTCCCTGCTGCGCTTTTTGAGTTGCATGATGTTTGGAGGCTTTGGCTGGATCGTTAGAAAATGCGATATCATCTTTTACTTTTTCGTAGGCGGCGCCCAAGCCGTTGCCTGATTTGTCGTGCTGCCAATTGGTCCACTTTTGGTGTTTATCAAATCGTGCTAAACCACCTTCCGTTGCAAACCAAACATCCCCGTTTCGTCCCACTTCCACACCGTAAACCCAATCGTTGGGCAAACCACCCTTAGTGTTCTCAACGGTAAAGGTTTTCCAGCCTTTGCTATCCTCCATTTTACCTCCGGGAACAAAATTAACTCCGGACCAGGTTGCGATCCAGTAATTACCCTGCTCATCTTCATCGATATCGTAAACAAACTGGTCGGCCAAACCATCAGGGATATTATAATTTTTCCAGGAATCCGCTTTGGGGTCATACACAGACATGCCACCACCATAGGTTCCTACCATGATTTTGTCGCGAACCTTACTTAAGTGAAACACGCCATTGGAAATTAAACTACCATTTTTGACATCATACAATTTGTAGTTTTCTTTGTTTAGATCATAACGAATCGCACCGCCGGAAGTACCTACCCACACTTCATTACCATCGGCGACCATGCCTTTAACATTACGATTGCCCACACGAAAATGGGTAAAACGAGCTTCTGCATTGGCCTGATCATTCGGAAACAGGTTTTTCGGTTGCTGCTGCGCCTGCTCCACCGAGACTTCTGTAGAATCCATCGAAGATTGTGCTGTCGCCGGCTTGCCTCCCTGCTTCATACCTATGGTATAAGCCGCCACGATGGCACCTCCCACCAAAATCAATAATGCGGCCAAAGCTTTTGTATTTATATTCACTGTTCCTCTCCCATCTAACACGACACCCGATAACGCTACGCCTGAATTACTGCTGCACCAACAACATAACTCCAGACTTGCTTCCTACCCAAACCTCATTATTCCCGGTAACGGCAATAGCATAAATATTATTATCGAGCAGACCTTCCTTGCGAGTAAAATTATACCAATTCTTACCGTCATAACGAGATAAGCCTTCATTGGTACCAAACCACATATCACCACCATTGCCTTCAGCAACACTGTAAATGATGTTACCGGCAACACCTTGCTCCTTGGTGAAATTCTGCCATTGCTTACCATCAAAGCGACTGACTCCACCACCCCAGGTGCCGGCCCATACAACGTCGTTTTTCGCCACTGCCAAGCTAAACACATAATTAGGATTGTAGGTCGGCATACCCTGGGCGGTAACGTTTAAATCGTGACGGGCTCGTGTGCCTAAGCCGGTATTATCACTCAAGGGCAGATTGTCCTTGTTGGCCGCCCCCAAACCGTCTTTATGCGTCCAAACCGCCCAGGTTTTTCCATCGAATCGATTAATGCCACCTTCGGTGCCAATCCACACCCGGTCTTTGGAGTCCACGTCCAGACCGTATACCCATTCGTTCACCAGCTCGGTAAGGTAGGTATGAAATTTTCCGGATTTGGGATTGAATTGACTCAACCCAGCCCAGGTTCCGACCCAGATATCGCCATTTTTCTGTTCAGCAAAGGAATATACCCAGTAATCTGCCAAACCGTGCATGGGAAAATAAGTTTTCCAAATCTGGTCTTTTTTAGTGGTGATACCACCACCGTTAGTACCGAACCATTTCTTGCCCTGACTATCCACCATCATTCCGAAAACATATTCATTGGCCAAACCATGGGTTCGGGTATAAGTACCCAGCATATTTCGGCTTTTCAAATCCACTTCCAGCACCCCCAGGGACGTCCCCACCCAAAGGGCGCTTTTCTTCGAGTCGATGGCCATGGAACGCACATACACGTTCTCACCCACATTGAAGGACTCCACCACTTTGAATCCGCCTACAGCGACCGGCTTGGATACCAATTGGGGGGCTTGTTCCGGAGCCTGTACGGCTTGAGAAACCGTGGCATTTTGGTCAGTTTGACCCGTATCCTGGTTTTGTTTTGAATCTGAACACGCCGTGACGGCGATAACAACGGAAATAAAAGTCAACTGCTGTCGCAGTCTATACAAACACTCACCCATCAATGAAACGTCCTTATATACGCAATAACATCCATCATTTGTTTTTCTTTTAGAATTCCCACGAAAGCCGGCATCAGATTTCTGCCGCTGGCAATGGTGTCACGCAGCTGCAGATCCGGCTTGGCCAGCAACATGGGATTTCCCGCAAAATCCGGAGTACCGGCAATATTCGCCTTGCCGCTTGAACCGTGACAACTGGCACAATGCTCGTTGTAAATCTGGTTACCGATAAACGGATCACCCGCCACACACACAAGAGACCAACTGAACAGAACAAACCCAAGACACCCTTTCCCGGATAGCAGTCTCATACGGATAACCTCCCCGTGTTTTTGCAAAACCTTTAACTTTAACCTCTAACGTCGCGTTACTGTTATTACTATGTTATTTGTTCTTATTTTACGGTACCGCGCTGTCTATTATAATTTTTAAACCTTCAGCACCCACTTTTATAACTGAACTGGAACCCTTTAGGTCACCGCTTTTAGGCATGGCATCACCGGTTTTAGAGATTCGCGCCGTCACGATGACATCTGAAAACTTAGACAAACTCATGCTGGGATTCATGGCCATGGAATCATCCAAGGAAAATGCAATGGGCAAATCCTTCACCTGTTTGCGAATAATGGCAAGTGGCATTCGAGGTCCATTGGCCGCGCGCGCAAATACAAATACGGTATCCTGCGGTGAGACACGAGCACTTAAACTGGAATCCAGGGAAATTGTACCTGTCACCTTGGCGTTGCTGTTGCTCCCGGGAGCAGTAGCAGCAGCTGCGGCGGGGGAAGATTGGGTACTCATTCCTCCAGGCGATGCGGCCGCTGCATCTTCCGGAATGATTTTATCGATGACAATTTTCAAATCCTGCGAACCGGTTTTTATCGGCGCAGTTGTACCGTATAGATCACCGGCCTGTCGCATTGCGTCTGCGCTCTTGGTGACTCGCGCAATTAATACAATCTCGGGGAACTTGGAGATAGTCATGGACGGATCCATGGCATTCGAATCGTTCAACACAAACTTAAAAGGTAAATCAGCTGCTGTTTTACGGACAATCGCCAAAGGCATTCGTGGTCCGTTGGCAGCTATGGCATAGATGAATAAAGTATCACCGGGACTGACTTTTGCACTAAAACCTGGATCCAGAACCACTTCACCGGATACACCAGCTCCACCGCCCGAAGTTTGCGAGGCAGCATCAGTCACCATACCCTGCTCTTCCATTTGCTGAGCGACGCGCATTTCCTCTAATAACTCAGGCTCGATCTCTTCACCGGCTAACTGTTTCACTTCGCCGATGTTTCGCAGCATCTGGTTATATTCTTTACTGCCCTTAGGAAATAGGCGTAGCAAAGTTGTCCAATACCCCAAGCTGGTTTTGTAATCTTTACTTTCCATGGTAGCCGAAGCGGCTAACCACAACGCTTTTTGGTGATTGGGTTGCACCTCTAATGCCTTTTTTACCAGATCATAAGGCTGCCCCATTAAGGTTCTGCCGTTGGCCATCGCCAAAGCATCCGCATAGTCTGCCAACATATTGGGGTCTGCCTGCCCTGTCAGAGAGGAGGCACGGGCAAACGCATCACTGGCTGCCTGATATTGCTTCATAAAATAGTAAGAACGCGCCAACATCACCCAACCTTCCACATCATCGGGCTCACCTTGCAAGTGTTCCTGTAGTTGGCGTATTTGGTCCTCAATAGTCCCTTTATGTCCTTCCGCTGTTACTGTATTACGAGCCGCTTCCGGGTTAAAAGCATGGTCACCACCACCCAATTGAGAATACAGTATGACACTGAGCAAGGGCACAAACACCGCTACCGCCAGCACGCCGTTTTGCACTAAACCTTTGTACTGTTCCGGAGTAGCCACTGATATCTCGCCACTAACATCTTCGAGTAAAGTTCTTTCCAGATCTTGTTTGGATTTTTCAAATTGATCTTCGCTGAGCACACCGCTGTCCAAGTCCCGCTGCAGTTCCTCCAGTTGATCTTTATACAGTTCCACATTGATTTCGTCCCGATCCAACTTGGGTGCATCATTGTTCTTTTGTAGCATTGGGGGAATTAGAAACAGTAGTGCTGCCGCCAGCAATAACAGTGCTACTACAATAAATGTTAACGTCATGATTTAACCTCTTCACCGCCATCTGAGTTGGCACCCATTTTTTTGGCGAGTATAGCCTGCAATCGCTCCTGTTCCTCATCGGACAAGGGAGTATCTTTTACTTGTTGCTTTCTGCCCTTCAACGTCAGGAATAACACCAATGCCCCAACAAACAGCAGTATAAACGGACCGGCCCAAAGCAAATAGGTAACCGGTTTCACCGGTGGACGGTAACGGACAAAGTCACCGTAGCGCTCCACCATATAATCCACGATTTCATCCTGCGATTTACCCTGCGAAACCATATTTCTAACCTGATTTTTCAGATCCACAGCCAGACCCGCATCCGACTCGGCAATGGTCTGGTTCTGACACACCAAACAACGCAATTCTTCAGAAATTTCCATCACCTGTTTCTCCAAGGCGGGATCTGCGGCCATAGACGCTGCTTCTTTGGCCTGAGCCGGTAGTACGCAAACACCCAGGAAAATGATAATGCAATAACATTGCGCTTTGCTTATTATTTTGAGCATTCCTTGGTAACCTCGCTGGGAACTGTATTATTAACGAGTTCATTTTGTTCTAAATATTTAACGACAGGGCGCACGCATGTGCGTATTTCCCTACCGCTTAAAGGGCCGATCACCTTGTGCCGAATCACACCTTTTTTATCAATAATGAAGGTTTCAGGAACCCCGTAGACGCCATAATCAATACCCACGTTACCCTGGTAATCCACAAAACTCATCAGATAAGGATTACCATGTTGCTCCAACCAACGCCTGCCATCACTGGGGGCGTCCTTGTAGTTCAGGCCGTACAGGGGAATATCACCGGCTCTGGCCAATTCCACCAAATAGGGATGTTCCTGGCGACATGCCACACACCAGGAAGCCCATACATTGAGCATCCATACCTTGCCCAACAAACTACTGTTGGAAACTTTTTCAGTCATTTGATGCAGATTCTGCAATTCAAACGCAGGTGCAGCTTTGTCAATATTGACCGGTCGCACGATTTTTGGATTCATGTACAAACCCACAAACAGGAACACGGACATGACAACGAACACAATCAAGGGAATCAAATACTTTAATTTCATATACTACGCTTCCCCTTTAGCAGGTTCGCTACCGGTATTGATTGCTGCGGCGGCCTCATCGCTCTTCGTCTTTTGAGCCACTTTCTTGCGAGTCACGATGCGATAACGACGGTCGGAAGCAGCCAACAATCCACCCAAGGCCATAATAAAGCAACCTCCCCAGATCCAATCCACAAAAGGTTTGTAGTACACCCGCACACTCCAGGCGCCGCGGCTGACCGGCTCACCCAAAGATACGTACAAATCCCGAGTCAAACCCGTATCTATCGCCGCCTCAGTCATGGGCATAGTCTGTACTTTGTAAGTACGTTTTTCCGGATAGAGGTTAGTGACCACTTTGTCGTTCTTGGTAACTTTAACATCACCACGATGGGCATCGTAGTTGGGTCCGGCTACCTGGGTCACGCCATTAAACTGGAAGGTATAACCGGCCATGGTCACCGTGTCCCCCACTTCCATGCGCATATCTTTTTCCACCTGATAACTGTTTACCATAGTGACGCCAATGATAAACACTGAAACCCCAAAATGAGCGGAACACATACCCAAAAAGGAATTGGGCAGCGCCGCAATTTTTACCAGAATATTTCCTTCCACATTGCTTTTCTTTACACGCTCCGTTAGGGCAACAATCACCCCGGCCGCAATCCAGAAAGCGGCCAGAAAACCCAGGGTCCGAACGATACTGGATTCCCCCATGATAAAGGGAACAATAATGGCCATGGTCACGCTGATAGCGGCTGCCCATTTCATGCGCTGCATCAAGGATGGCAGCTCAGCCTTTTTCCAGCGGGTAATCGGCCCTACAGCCATCAAAAACATGGCCGGAGCCAGAACGATGGGAAACATGAGGTTAAAATAGGGAGGGCCCACAGAGATTTTATTTTTCTCCGGGATAATCCCGTAGTTGGCCAGGGCATCCACAACCAGGGGGAATAAAGTTCCCAACATGACCACACCCAATGCCACCACCAACAAGACATTATTGACCAATAACATGGACTCACGCGAAACCATGTCAAATTGACCACCAACGCCTACTTTGGGCGCCCTGAGGGCAAACAATACCAGTGAAGTAACCACCGTAATGCCCAGCAATCCAAGAATAAAAACACCGCGATCCGGGTCCGTCGCAAAGGCATGCACGGATGTTAATACTCCGGAACGAACCAGGAAGGTTCCGAGTATACTGAAGGAGAAAGCCGTAATGGCCAACAATACCGTCCAGTTTTTAAAACCACCGCGTTTCTCAGTTACCGCCAGTGAATGCACCAGCGCCGTACCGGCGATCCAGGGCATGAAAGACGCATTTTCTACCGGATCCCAAAACCACCAACCGCCCCAGCCCAGCTCGTAATAGGCCCACCAACTGCCCAATGCAATACCCATGGTCAAAAACAACCAAGCAACAGTGGTCCAGGGCCGAGACCAACGAGCCCAGGCAGCATCCATACGCCCACTCAATAATGCCGCCAGAGCAAAAGCAAAGGCAACGGAAAAACCTACATAACCGGTATACAGCATCGGCGGATGAATAATCAGACCTGGGTCCTGTAACAGGGGATTCAAATCTCGGCCATCAGCCGCAGCCGGCAGTAACCGATCAAAGGGATTTGACGTAAGCAGTATAAACAAATAAAAACCGACGGAAACCAAACCCATGACGGCAATTACCCGACTGACCATATCATCCGGCAGATTTTTACTGAATATGGATACGCAAAAGGTCCAGATCGCCAGTATGAAAACCCACAACAACATGGAACCTTCATGACCACCCCAAATTGCAGAAATCCGGTAGATCATGGGCAGTAGAGAGTTGGATTGCATGGCCACGTACTGGACCGAAAAATCGTTGTAAATGAAAGCAATCATCAAACAAATAAAGGCCACCAAGACAAAAACCAGTTGCCCTTGAGCCGCCGGCCTGGCCAAAGCCATCCAGGGGCGAATCCCCAATTGGGCTCCCAACAAGGGGACAACTCCTTGCACAATCGCAACGCACAGGGCGATGATTAACGCGAAATGACCTATTTCTGGAATCATGATTCTCTCCTGTGCCGGATTCTAATTGGTTTTGTTGTCCACCGTTGACGCAGTTTGTTGCTTGGCTTTATCCAAAGCATCCTGCACCTCGGGTGGCATATAGGTTTCATCGTGCTTTGCCAGCACTTCGCTGGCATTAAAAACGCCATTGGACAGTTTCCCCTGAGCGATCACACCTTGACCTTCGCGGAACAAGTCCGGCAATATGCCGGTATAAGTAACCTGTACGGTTTGCGCGTTATCAGTCACGCGAAAATGTACGGTTAGACCGTCATCTTCTCGTTTTACGCTACCCTCTTCCACCAAACCGCCCAGACGAAACTCCTTATTCAATGGCACTTTGTTTTGCGCCACCTCAGAGGGACTATGGAAAAACATTAAGTTTTCGTTGAACACTTTTACCAGCAAGGTCAGAACCAGCCCCAGGCCTACTACGCCCACAGCGATAAAACCCAATCTTTTATGTCTCGCTTTCATTGCTTCACCTGCGTATTCATTCGGACCATTCGTGACACTCGTTGCAACATGGTCTTTTTGCCTCTAACGACCAAAATCACTTCGGCCAACATAAATAAAGCCGTCACACCGTATGATCCCCATACATAAAATGCGTAACCACCCATTGCGAAAAATTCTGCCATAAGCTGTACCTGCTAACCTTTGCTACTGCCGGATACCAATTCCTGAACCCACGCCGTTTGCCGCTCCCGTTCCAAAATCTTGGTACGAGCCCGCATCAACACCACAGCTATTGCATAGGTCCAGAATGCAAATGTCATGGTGAACATAGCGGCTGACATGGAAGGTGCCATTTTCAAACCGGAAGACGATACACTCATCCCTTGGTGCAGCGTATTCCACCACTTCACGGAAAAATAAATGATAGGCAAATTGAACGCACCCACAATTGCAACTAAGGCGCTTGCTTTAGCAGCACGGCGGGAATCGTCGATAGCTGATTCCAGTGACATGAAACCGATATAAAGAAACAATAAAATCAGATAGGAAGTTAGCCTTGCATCCCAAACCCAGTAAGTCCCCCAGGTAGGTTTACCCCAAAGGGCTCCCGTCCACAGTGCCAGAAAAGTAAACAAGGCTCCGGTGGGCGCCAGAGCAGACGCCATGGTTTCAGCCATTTTTATATTCCAGACCAAACCAACAATGGCGTACACCGCCATCAAGAAATAAATAAACATGGACATCCACGCGGCAGGAACGTGGATAAATATGATGCGGTAACTGTCGCCCTGTTGATAGTCCGGCGGAGCCACAAAAAACCCGATATAAAGACCAACAACGGTTAGGATGGCAGACAAAGCGGCGATCCAGGGAATGAGCTTCCCTGCAAAGGGATAGAAATTCTTCGGCGACGAAAAATATAACCACACTATTGAGTTTTTAAATCCCATGCCTTAATCCAATTCTATTATTCCAAACTAATGCGTAACGCGGTTGCTGTCGCCAAGGGACAAAGCAATACTGATAGTGTCACAAACACACCCAACAGAGATAAATGCGCACCGTTATCCAAGCCGACGACTGCCACATCCACTGCCATGGCACCAAAAATCAGTACCGGAATATACAATGGCAGCACCAATAATGAAACCAGCACCCCGCCACCACGTAAACCCAGGGTCAGAGCTGCTCCAACAGCACCGAGAAGACTCAAAACCGGGGTCCCCATCAGCAGAGTCAACATAAGTAGTTGAATACTCTCTAAATCCAGACCCAACTGCAATCCCAGCAAAGGCGAAAACAAGACTAAGGGCAAACCGGAAACCAACCAATGAGCCAAAATTTTACTTAAGACCAACAGGGACAAAGGGTGCGGTAGCAGTAATATTTGCTCCAGCGTACCATCCTGATAATCATCTGCAAACAAGCGCCCCAGCGAGAGCATGGAAGCCAACAGGGCAGCCACCCAAATCACTCCGGCACCTATTTCCTTGAGGGTTTTTGTTTCCGGTCCAACACCTAAAGGAAACAGACTCACCACTATCAAGAAAAAGAACAATGTGGTTAACACATCGGCGCGGCGCCTCATGGCCAAAACCAAATCCCGTACCAACATGGACCGACAAGCCGTAAATAAGCTGGGCTGATTCATGAGTCTAAACTGATATGTCGAATCGTGCCGGTGTCGATTTCCACTTCTTGGTGCGTGGTCAAAATGACCATACCCCCGGACTCAACGTGCCGAACGATCAATTGTTTCAGAAACTCAACCGCAGCCACATCCAGTGCGGTGAACGGTTCATCCAACACCCATAACACGGCGTCTGTTAAAAGCAATCGCGCCAATGCCACACGACGTTTCTGGCCTTGTGATAATACTTTAGTAGGTAAGTCCTCCCGTCCAGCAAGCCCTAGGTCCGCCAACGCGGTCTCTATCTGCTTCTGGTTTTTATTTGCTCCTGCCAACTGGAATGCCAGTTGTAGGTTTTCTGTAGCGCTTAACTCGCCCTTAATTCCACCCAAATGCCCGAAATACAGTAAGTGTTGGAAAAATTCGTCCCGTAACCGGGCGATACTTTCCCCATTCCAAAGCACCTCTCCGTCAGCCGGCACCATCAATCCGCAAATTGTGCGCAGCAAACTGGTTTTACCACTCCCATTAGACCCGCGTAGGTGTATTAGTTCGCCCGTATCCAGGGAAAAATTTAACCCGGTAAACAAACAGTGATCACCACGTACGCATTGCAGATTTTTCACTTCCAACATAGCTGCGCACTTCTCAAACCGGGACCGTCACATGCTCTAGGATCACTTAGAACTACCTTATATGGCCGCAAAGAAAAACCGCAGTTTATCACTTTTTGTTTATCAAAGCTCGCACGCATCACATTGTTTTTAATCTAAAAACACCTGTATACGCCGGGGGCTTATAAACCATCCGAAAAAACAATGTATGGGAAAATTATTTATTTTTTAAAGGCTTATCATAGGCAGCCAACAGGGACTTTATTTCACGGACAACTTCCGGGGTATCCCAGACCTTACCGCCTTCGTCCACTTTGAGCAATTTTCCATCGGGACCTACATAGAAAGTGGAAGGAAACACCCTTATCCCTATCCGTGCTGTGGTTTGAGTCATGTCGCGATCCATTAAATTGCGAAAAAAAATCTTGCGCTCCAGCAAAAACTCTCGCACCAGGTGATCATCACTATCCATGGAGATCCCTACAATAGCCACTCGATCCGAATCCAGTAAATGGGACAACCGATCCAAACTGGGCATTTCGTGTCGACACGGAGGACACCAGGTCGCCCAAAAATTTAACACCAATAGGCGCCCGGAAGCCATTTTCAGCTCCACCGGCTTGTTGTGCAAATCGCTTAGCTCCAGGTTTGGAAACGTCTGCCCCACGTGCACCTTCAATTGTGGCGACGTCGATTCGGAGCAGGCTATCAGGAACCCACAGAGGAAACCACAAAGCACCCGTGAGAATGAGTGTTGCCCCATAGTTCAGGGCTTGGTCTTTGCCGAATGAGGCGCTTGACCGGAAACCGGTGGTTTGTGAGGCGAATTTTTAATAATCAGCTGAGATTTATTGTCCGGAGTTCCAGGCTCAACTCCCGGTATGCGACCTAACTCAGCCTCCCATTCCCACAATGCAGACCGCGCCTTGGCCATGAATGGATCGCCCGGATCGGATAAATGGATAAAAGTACGCATAAAACCCAATGCAGTCTCAAGCTCGTTGGTCTTTTCCAACACTTCCGCCATCCCATAGTAGGCATTAGCCTGTTCGGGCCTCAAATCGATAGCTTTAGCAAACGCCGATGCTGCGGATCGATAATCCTCCAAGTTCAGGTATGCATACCCCATATTGACGTAGGCCGAGGGGAGCTTGGGGTGCAATCGAATCACTTGATCCAACGCCTTAATCGCGTACTCGTACTGACCCGCGTGAATTAACGCCGCCGCCCTTTCAAAACTATCCTGCACTGTCTTGGCATCTTCCGGAGACAACCTCACCGCCAAATGGGAACCGGGACGCTGGTAACCCTGAATCGTATTACCCATTGCATAAACATTGGTGGATTCAGTTGCATACCGTTGCGCCATCTGTACGCTAAAGCCAATCGCTACGCAGGCCAACACTACGACAGTAATGGACATTAAATGACTGTGATTGCTCTTAGCCGCCATTAGATTACTCCTTTATGCGCCGCCGGACTGATATAAGGAGTCCCAAAATAGGTTGCAAACGCCATAAAAAATACACCAATAATTAGCAAGCCGCTGGCCCAGTAAGGCACTTTATAACTGAGACGCACATGCAGGCCAATAGCTAAAAACAACCAGGTTAGAAATGCTGAGGTTTCCAAGGAATCCCAGGCCCAATAACGTCCCCAGGCATCCTGTGCCCATACTGCCCCGGCAATCAGCATAAGACTATCAAATACCAATGCCAGCATCATGAACCGCCAAGCCAGACGATCCACTACCATATCACTGGGCATGGAGCTGAACCATTTTCGACCTCGCTCCGTGCGACGTAAGATCATCACCCCACCCAGACCGACCGCCACCAATAACAAGCCTAAAAACATTTTCCCCAAACCCACATGAGACCATTTCCAGGCATTATAATAAGTAGCAGGAAAGTGACTGGGACTGGGCTCCAAAGTCAATACCCAACTACCCAATATCCACATTACCGGCAGCACAATAACCGCACTGGGGCGCAACCCCGGAAGACGCCAATACAAAAACAAAAATATTAGCCCCAAACTCCACAACTGACTCATTAGAAGTTCAAACAAACTGATCCAGGGCCCGTGACCAATGCGCACCCAGCGCGCTGATATGGCAACCGCAAGCAAAACCACCCCCAAAGCCAATAAGACCAAAACGACGGTTTCGTGGGATTTATTTTTAACCAACGCATTTCCCGAATAGCGCGGAGAAACCCCCCATATGGTTACGAATGTGGCAACCAGATAGGCAGTCAACCCGGCCCATAACCAAGGCAATTCTGCAACAATGCCTGTACTCATCACACCACTCCCCTTTTTGTTGGTAGTGTAGCGGTTTTTACCGAACCGTTTTTTACCGAACCGTTAGCCTCGTCCGTATTTTCCGCATCTGTCACATCGGAACCCTCCGATGATTCAGCCTCCATCCAGGGTTGCAAATTGATTTTCTTCCAAAAGTATTGCCCCAAACCCAAAACACCCGCTATAGAAATAAAAAACATCCAGTGAATCGTAGGGTCATAAAAAATCCGATACCCCATCCACATACTCAAGCGCTCAAAACGTAACACCCCATCCCCGAGATCTACACTTTGGCCCAAACCCAGCTCAGTCCTTTGTCCCCTGTGTGTGACTACCAAGACGCCGGAGGAGTTCCTGTGACTGAGCACCCAGGATTTGCTAACATCCATTGCCGTGGTGAGCTGCAACCAAAATTTAATTTCCTTTTTGCTTTCCGGCGGTGTCCAGCGATTATCCTGCTTATAGTCAAACAAAGGGAAGGAAGGCATATTGATAGTTCCCAAACGGGGCGTACCGTTATCCGGCATCCAATGCAGCACAACCGTAAAACCCTTATTGTGTGTAGTGTAAAACCGGTACCCGTGCGACAACAAAGGACTGTCGTCACCAATCACTTGCTCCACCCACCGACCTGACGCTTCTCTAAGCTGTACATGACTATAAGTGCGCCCTCGCTGTATACCCGGGGAGTACTCCACCGAAAACTCACCTTGAGTAAATGCGACTTTATCAATATTTCCTTGGTGAAATATGCCAGTCCGGGTGTCCAACATCTCAGCAGCATCAAAACGGGTTCCGATAGGCAGTTCGACATGGCTATCCAAATAGGTTAACCGGCCTACTCCGGCTAGAATCACCAGGGCCAACAAACATACATGAAATACCAGTAATCCAGGCTGCTGGTTAATGCGCACATTGGTTATGATAGCTGCGGTTAAATTAAGGGCCAAAACCATTAAAGGCACGGTCAACACCCAGGCGGGAATTTGTGCCGGGTTACCGTAAATAGCCATAGCACCGGCGGCCAGCAGAGCCATGCCCAACAGTGTCACTTTCAATGAAGCCAGCCGACGTAAAAAATTCATCACCAACGCCTGTAATTAACGCTCACATTCGCCTAAAAAATCCGGCGGCTTCCGCCTCACTGCGGATTTGCTTACCATTCCTTATGCAGCACCGGTAAATCCGATTATACCCATTCGCTTCCCCTGACGCGAGCCATAGCCATGTTTTTAGTATGCGTATAAGGTATCCATGGCGCATTACCTGTGGATTTTGTGTAAGATTCCACTTTGGCTACGCTGCAAGTTATTTCGCATGGACACACACTATAACAAACGCTTCGTCTTCTTTATTCTGTTTGCCATATCCGGTTTTTCCGGCCTTATATATGAGTCCATCTGGTCGCACTATCTAAAACTTTTTCTAGGCCATGCAGCCTACGCCCAAACGCTGGTTTTGGCTATTTTTATGGGAGGTATGGCACTGGGCTCAATCATTTGCAGCCAATACTCCACGCGGTGGAAAAACCTGTTACTCGGCTACGCCATTGCCGAAGGCCTGATCGGCACCGCTGCCCTACTGTTTCATCCCTTGTTTGTTGGGATCACTGGCTGGTCTTACGACAGCATCATGCCGGCACTGGGTTCCCCTGGCATTGTCGGAATCTATAAATGGACCCTGGCTTCCCTATTAATTTTACCCCAATCCATATTACTGGGAATGACTTTCCCTTTGATGAGCACCGGATTATTGCGCCGCTTCCCCCAACAACCGGGCCGCTCCATCTCCATCTTGTATTTTTCCAATAGCATTGGTGCCGCTGTCGGCGTCTTGGCGAGCGGATTTGTACTGATCGAGTATGTGGGACTTCCGGGCACTTTATTAAGTGCAGGCCTGATCAACCTGATTCTGGCAGTACTGGTTTGGCGACTGGTCAAAGATCACCCCGCCGGCGATCCGGTAAGCCAAATAAAAACGCAGGAAACCCACACCAATAATAGTAGAGGCACTTGGTTTGTGGTGATGTTGTCCATCGCCTTTTTCACTGGTGCGGCATCCTTTATCTATGAAATCAGTTGGATTCGCATGCTTAGCTTGGTATTGGGCAGCTCCACTCACGCCTTTGAACTCATGCTCAGTGCTTTTATTTTTGGATTGGCATTCGGTGGATTATGGATTCGCAATCGCATCGGTACATTTACCAAGCCCATATTAGTTTTAGCAATTATCCAGTTAGCTATGGGGGCACTGGCACTGGGAACCATCCCCTTATATGACCAAAGTTTTGAGCTGATGCGTTGGCTGGTCGCCAACTTGGAAAAAACAGATCTGGGATATAGCCTGTTTAATCTTTCCAGTCACGGTATTGCGCTGATGATTATGCTACCCACTACTTTTTGTGCGGGCATGACCTTACCGTTAATTACTTTTCTACTTCTTGGCGGTGGCCACGGCGAAAAAAGTATCGGCGCGGTGTATGCTGCTAACACAATCGGCGCCATTGTCGGAGTAATGTTTGCCATACACTTAGGACTCCCTCTGCTGGGACTGAAGAATGCACTGTGGACTGGAGCCGCTATCGACATGGTATTGGGCTTGATACTGCTGTACTACGCCGGACTGGGAATAAGAACTTTGGCAGGCGCGAGTATCGGTACTGCCGCCGTGTTGCTGGGCGCGCTAGGTTTAACTCAGTTGGACTTATATAAAACCGGCTCCGGAGTTTACCGTACCGGCAAGCTGATTTCAGAATCCGACACCCAAATCCTGTACCACAAAGATGGCAAGGCAGCCACCGTTGACTTACATCGAGATGCCGATGGACACGTCAATATACGCACCAATGGAAAGGTGGACGCCAACATTAATATGTCCGGCACACCCCAAGTTTCTACAGACGAACCCACGATGGTGCTCGCCGCCGCTGTACCCTTAAGCTTAAACCCGACAGCTCAAACCGCCGCCGTGATCGGCTTAGGATCCGGACTCAGCACCCACACGCTGCTAACCTCAAGCGCCATAAGCACTGTGGATACTATCGAAATAGAACCCGCCATGGTAGAGGCTGCGGCCGGATTTCGGCCCCGAGTGGAATTGGCGTACAGTGACGCACGCAGCCATATTTTCATTGATGACGCCAAAACTTACTTTTCCACCCACAACAAAAAATACGACATTATCATTTCCGAACCCTCCAATCCCTGGGTTAGCGGAACAGCCGGCCTGTTTACCGAAGAATTTTATCGACTGATCCCCAATTATCTCCGTGAAAATGGCATATTGGTACAATGGATACAATTGTATGAACTGGACATGGAACTGGTTGCTACCATAGCAAAAGCGCTCACTCCCCATTTTTCCGATTACGTCATTTACACCGCCACAGACCGCGATATTTTACTGGTAGCCAGGGTGCAAGGTAGAGTCCCCCGAAGTAACCTTGCGGTATTTAACCAACCACAACTACAAGCCGAATTAAAGAAAATCCACGTCCGCACTCTCGACGATCTAAACTTACGGCGCCTGGGAAGTAAGCAAGTTTTTCAACCCCTGTTCGACAGTTATTCCTCAGCGGCCAATTCTGATTATTACCCGGTTTTGGATTTAGGAGCGGCCAAAACTCGTTTTCTCAATGCCCATGCGGGTGGCCTGGTTGCGCTGAGCTATAGCAATCCACCGGCATTAAAGTACTTGGGCGCATCGACACACGGAAACGACACAACAAACATAACCCAATTCCATACCCCCACCAAAACTCTGTTCACCCGGGTGGCCATGGCCATTCGAGACCGATATTTAAGCCATCATGACGCCATCGAGCAGGGCAGTAACACGGGTGCAGGCAAAACCCAAAGTATGCTTTTACCCTTAAAATTTCGCGACATTATCGCCCGAGTGAACCGAATTTTTTTCCAATGCGAAAGCGCCGACTCTCAAACCTGGATCACCAACCTATTGGAACTGGGCAACGCGACCATTCCATTTCTGAGCAGTCATGAACTATCCAAGTTGTGGGGATCTTTTGCAGCCAGTCCGTGTTATTCCCAGTTGCTACCGCAACAGCAGGACTGGATCAGCCTATTCCAGGCCATAAGTCAAAAACAACACCGGGAAATGGCTGAATTGAGCCAGTGGCTGTTACAACACAATATTGCCACCAGCCCCGACCACACCGAATTCCTTGCCGCAACTGCTCTATTGGGTGAAATACTCAGAAACAATCACGCCAAAGCTCGACAATTAATATTGGAGTTTGAACAAAAATATGCCTTGGACTTTCAAAACAAACTATTACTACGATTATTAGCTGCACACAGCGAGTAGCTGTAAGGATTACCCAAACCGCTCATGGATCCAAATAAGAACTCTAAATAGTAGAAAACAATAATAAATGCCGTCCGCGCGTTTTGGTACTGGCCTTGAACTTTAAACCGCCTGCTTTATCGATTTCCAACACGTCCACCGCACCTCGCTTGGAATAGCTTACATAGGCAAATTCACCCCCCGGTTCAATAACCATCGAAACCGGTGGTAAATTAGTTTTAAACTGAGAAATCTCTTTCAGTGTTCCTGTGACGTCAAACCACTTATAAACAGTAATAGTCTTACCGGCCACCACATAGAGCAAGGATTCGGTCGGATGAGACGCTATAACGTTTACCGGCAGGGGCATAGGTATTACGGAGTCGGGTAACAATTCCAAAGCTCCGGTCCGGTGCTGGACGGAATAAACGGCCAACTGCTGCGGCTGGGAATGAGAGATCAAAAGGAAGTTTCCACCACGAGACACGACCGCATCCTGTGCAGTACCCACTAAAGTATAAGGAGACCCCCATTTACGCCGCTCGTAACTTAATACTTCCGCAGGATCTCGAAATCCTTTCACTGCCACATCCCTGGGCTGACCATTCACTTCAAACAAATATCGTCCAGCCGGGTCCAGCGTTAACTTCACAGCCTCACTGCGCCTGTCCGACAACGCCTCAAGTAGTACCATTTGGGTAGAAGCCTCCACTTGGATGGAATGTAATGTTTTCCTGTCCCGATTTAACACATAAAGGTATTTTTCATTGTTATCGAGCAACAACTGCTTCTTCCCCTTCCCCAGCTGCAAAGTCTGCCTGGCCAGTCGAGTCCACTGTTTCCGCTGTAGTGATAATGTATAAGCATCTAAAGAACCCGTATCTTCATAAGCTACCACAACCCCATATTGTTTCGTTGAGACCAGATCAACGGGCCTACCCGCTAAAGTTGTATTGGCAATTTCTCTAAGTTTGCCATCATTTTGCACCTCATAAGCCGTGAGGTAACGACGAAACTTGTCTAAAGCAAACAGGAACTCACCTTTTCCCTGATCTTTCTTTACTTGCCTGGAGTTTTTCGCACTCTTCTGAATTTTTTTGTTACTGTCAATAAGCGTACTTTCCTTTAGGACCTTATTGGCGTCAGCCAAACCACCGGGGTGCAACTCCCAAGGACCGGGCCGGGTCTGTAAATGCTGTTTAATGTGCATAGCACCGGTTTTTGTGTTGACTCCAAACGCGGTAATGCTGTCTGTCTGCGTATTGACAACATAAGCGATCGCGCCTGATTCATTGAACACCAAAGTGGCCGGTGTTTTTCCGGCAGTACTAACCCGACGTTTCATAAGAGATAAGGCGCCATTCGCATCGACACGATAAGCGTAAATACGATGTTCTCCCCAACTGCTAATATAAACAAATTTGCCGTTGGGATGCGGGGTCACCGAAAAAGGATTCAATCCGGTCGGAAACGGATTTCCAGCCAGGCGTGACAAGCGTCCATCCGGATTAATTTTATAGACGGAAACCGAAGCCGTGGCCCAATGAGTGACATAAAGATAGCCCCCGGAGGGATGGATATTGACAAAATATGGGACACCACCGGCTTGGGACGGAAAATCCACCAAGGGCACAGCGGTTTTAAGCTCCATATCTTTAGCCTCAAGTACATAGGGGGACTCAGGTAAAGGAATTAAAGCTCCACTGTCTACGTCAACGCTGTAAGCTGAAATAGTATTGCTGTGCGCGTTTACCGCATAGAGATAATTTCCGCTGGGATGCAGCACAAGAGAACGCGTGCGTTGGCCGGATTTATAGGGTGACCCTTTAACAGGATTGAGACTACGGTCGGCTTCAATGCGATAAGCCAAAATGGCGCCCGCCCGGCTGGCTACATACAAAAACTGTCCGCTGTTATGAAACTGCATGGCAAATGGCGAAGGCAGACTTAAAGAGTAGGGGGAGAAATCCAACTCGTGCAAACCGTGTACTTCTTGCCTAAAAACACTTATCTGAGCCGTAGTTTTCGACAGCACATAAACCGTTTTCTTATCCGGATGCACCAACAACGCTTTGGGGTTTTTGGGAACCGATATAAAGCCGGCGTGACGCAGCACACCAGCATCACTCACATAAGAACTTAGGGTGCTATCCAGAGAATTGATGGAATAAAAATACTGAGCCCCGTGCGCAGCAACGCTGAAGCAGATACCAGCTGCAAACATCACCTGCAGCAGCAGTTGTTTCAATAAGCTTGGCATGCATCACCCTTTGCGCTACAGGAGAGTTCCTGACAGTTCCACTCTAAGCGCATTATTGTTATACACAGCGGCAAATCGCGCCGCCCGGGTTAGGGTACATTGTTACATGCTTCGCTTCCAAACGCCATCCAGTTCACTCCGGTCTGGCCGTTGCCCCCCGTGTTGGCTGACCCACAGCGCCCCGGATCCCATCCACCGCTTTGTGCAAAAGTGACGACTTTTAATACTGCTCGGTTGTAATAAGGTCCGTTGGTATACGCGGCAGTGGTATTGTTACGAACTTCTCCGCGATCTCCGTTGGTACTTTCCGGCCCCACATCATTCAGATTGACTAGAAAATTCTTGTTCTTCCAACCGTGAGGCACGGCTACATGACAGAAATTGCAACGGAAATTCTGTACTTGATTAGCATGGAAGATGTGCAAATTATTCATACCCCCCATTCCACCCATGCCACCACCACCGCACATATCAGAACACATTCCTGTCATACTAAAGCCACTGTCTTGAGGCGCGGCCGCAGGATTGGCATATTGGTCAAAATCGTGACACTTAAAACACAAGTGGTTTTGAGCACCGGGACTGCCTTGCAGTTCGCCCGTACCATTGAGTCGATCTCCGGACCAGGCCCCCTTAAGAATGAAGTCATTTTCCGATCCGTGCGGTCCCCAGGGACGACTATTTTCTGACCCATCCCCCGGCACCACCGTATCCACATTCGTATTACTACCATGACAGTCAGAACAATACATGGTTAAACTGCCAATGGCTGAATTAAATGGTGCCAACCAATTGTTGGCGTTCGCATTTCTTTTTGCCGCCGTGCGTCCGGTCGCACGCATGGTCGGGTGCCATGATCGATGGTTATTGGTGTTCCAATCCGGAGCATTGGCGCTAACAGGTGCCACCCCGGCACCTCCATCCAAGCCCAAACTGACCGGTTCATCCGCATGGCTCAATGGCGCATGAAATTCTGTCGCCTGATTAGTGTAAGCCATCATGCCGTTGGTATTGGGGGGCGTCGACACACCCAGGCTGGGAGGTGTATCGTAGCTATAGTTGGAATGACACTTCAAACATACTTGATATTCCCGCGTCACATACTCACTGGTCACCAAAGTGGAGGCATTGATGGGTGGATTACCCCGTTTTACACTGTTAACATCAAATATAGGATCGATATGAAAGCTATTACTGATATAGGTGGGTTCCACTCCCCATGTCCCTTTGAGCACTCCTGAGGCAATGTTACTGTGGGGCGCACTGTGATTATGTGTCCCAGCGGCTCTATCATCCTCGGCGCTCCCCGTAAAAGGGTCGGTATAAAACAAGCGAGTCTTGGTAACTCGATGAGGATTGTGGCAATCCGTGCATTCAGCATGGCGATTGTTTAGCGTTCCACCGGCAGATATTTTTCCCAATTTCGCTGCTGATTCCAGAAAATCTTTTCCAGCCTGCGGCAACACACTGGATCCAATATCGTGAACTTCCGTTCTGAAATTACCCTGTTCCTCGCTCGTTATTGGCATATGGCGAGGCAGAGAAAAATCGCTCTTAACATCCGGGACTTCGGTATTCAAACCTTGCGTAACCAAGGTATCCCCATCATTAGAATGACATGCATAGCAGGTCTGCTCCAAAGCCGGGGCCCCGCCCTGTTTCGGCCGCGACAGACTATCGGTTCCTTCCCGCAACAAACGCCTGGAACCTTGCACGGTATGTGTGTCATGGCAGGCCAAGCATGAGGATTGCCAGACTTGAGTTCCTAAACCGGTTGTAGGAAACTCACGCAATGCAGCTGCATTGCTGGTATAGACCTCATCGGCCACATCACTATTGGCATGCGCCGACCCGGCCCAACCTTCTTTTTGGTGACAGGACAAACATATAATATCATTGTCTTTATTGAAAACGGTGTCGGTACTGGGATGGACATTTTTCTGTAAGCGATTCAATCGCAGAAATTTGATACCGGGATCTTCATCATCCCGAATATGTGGATCATGGCAACTATTACACTGCACTAAACCGCCGGTGGTATTGGTCGCCACCGGTTGTAAATGGATGGCTTTTCTCGGCTGGTCTGCGGGCAAGGGATCTCGGGTGCGAACCACAATATCTGCTTGCTCCGATGGCACCCGCATTTCCCCATCCATCACCACCAAATTGTGATCGTACATCAGGGAAATCGGATGATCGTTAGTCAAATCCGTGCCCAAATTTCGGGTAAAACCACTATCGACACCAAACGTCCCGGGGGCCATTTCTCCACTGCCCCCCACACCCGCCATTTCAACCGTACTGGAAGCAGTGCCGTTTAGAACATCGACTGCACCGATAGCAAGCGTACCGTCATGACAGGACAAACATAATTTGGATATTCCATTGGGTTGTGAAACTGTTGCGTCCAATGAGCTGGTACCGCTGCCGTTAATCTGTGACCCGTAAACCTGGTAGGTAGCCCCGGACAGGCCGCGATTCCACAAGGGCACTTTGGCCTGCGGATTAGCAGCATGAGGCGTATGGCAAAACACACAAATCTGCGTTTCACTGACTGCCTCCACCGACCGTATAACCGGATTTCCATTTTCATCAAACAGCAAAGTGGGACTGTTAGTGGAAAAATTGTGCTTGGTGTTCTTAACGTCTGAGATTCGAGCAGCCCATCCGGGGGTAATTAACCCCACAACTGAGCCCACAAAAATTAATACTATAAAAAACTGTTTGTACAATTGATAATCCCCAAAAGCGCAATTTCCTATTGCGCAGCCTATTCGTCTTCATATCGGATAAATGGTGATTTACTTTATGGGCGAATGGCTGACAAAAACCGTCAGGTAAGAACAAATACAGACGACTGGAATGTTTTCCATAACCTGATTCCTTAAGTCGAACGGGTACAACAGAAGCAACACTTTACCTAAGTATGAGCCGGGACACTGTCGGCAATCACAGTAGCTGACCCCCTCCAATACTCTTATCTTTTTGTGGGATTGTTCAAGATGTCTATCAGTAAATTCCGCATATATGAGAACTGGTCCAACCTCACCCAGCCGAGGCAAAAGCTTCCCCTGAAAATGGAAACCCGTATAATCGGACCATGCATATTTCACCCCACATCTATTTTCTGTGCGCTCTGGCTACCACCTTAAGTATGACTTGGCTTTTTGCCAATACCTCCTGGGAACAGGCGTATTTTCTCATCCCGCTATTACTGCTCGCATTATTGAACAGCGTGGCCCTGCTATGGCAACAAAAGCTCGGCAAGAGCGTGTTCCGTTACAACCGCCAGTTTCGTTGGCGGACTGTATTGCGCCAGGCACTGGCCCGCTACCTGGTCTGGCTATCCATAATCGCATCGGCCAAATTGCTTTACACCCAACTTCCCTTTTACGGCACCTCAAGCTTCAGGGCGAACGAGATTTTCTTTGAGTATTTACTTATGGCCAGCCTGTATGGGGGCTTTCCTTACTTTGTCCTTACATTGATTTTTAAATCCTCCCGAGTAGAAGATTTCTATGATCCGGCGGTACGAATCATCCATATCGTAAAACAAATGGGATTGGCCTTGTTTGCCGATAAACCCTCTACCAGTGGCGCGCAACATACACCGGAGAATCCATTTAGAGTACTGAAAAACCCCACCAATAAAAAAGTCCTATTAAACATTCTCATGCGGGGCTATTTTATACCCATTATGATTGCTCAAGTCTTGGCCAATCTAGTCAGCTCCATCAATATCTACCAGTCTTTGCAGGCACAATGGCAGTTTCTAAGTTTTCTGGTGATGGTCAGCGCTGTACTTTGGACTACCGACATTGTCAATGCGGCGCTTAACTACGGACTGGAATCGCGCTGGCTGGAGAATCGCAGCCGCTCAGTAGATTTAACTGCCGGCGGCTGGTTAGTGTGTTTCGCCTGTTATGCGCCACTCAACGAAATCACCGGATCGTTTTTCCCCTTTGGCCCCCATGCAGCGACAGGGCTGGAGCAAGACCTGGTGTTTTCCGGAGTTGTAACGTTAACCGCGTTAAAAGTATTGGAGGTTGTGCTTTTAGGCTTTCAAATTTACTCCAATGTATCTCTGGGGCCCTCTATAGTCAATGTCACCTTTAAGAAATTGCAAAATAAAGGGCTCTATAGCCTAATCCGCCACCCGGGCACAACATTCAAACTGTTGCTGTGGTTTTCCCAGGGCGCTTTCTACAAACAATTTTGGACTTTAAAATTTGTCTATGGCTACAGTATGTGGGCAACCCTGTATATATTAAGAGCCTTTACGGAAGAGCGTCATTTACAGAAATTTCCCGAGTACCGGCAGTATATGCAACAGGTGAAGAAACGTTTTATACCGGGGCTTTTTTGAACAGGAGACTTTGGTGACACAGGAAGGATTATTGAGTTGCCGCTATCCTTTGATGCAAAACAAAATCAGCAACAATTCCAGGCAAAGTCACGTCCTTAAGCTTAAGCAGTTTACCAGTGTCATTGATTGAAAAAACACTCATAACTGCAGAGTTTTCGTAAACCACATAAGCATACCGCCCCCCATCATCCAAGCGTATTTTGATGGGCGTTTTCCCAGTCTTAACTCGCTTACGCTCGGTTATTATTCCATTGGTTGGGTCCATATCAAACACCGATACGGTGGATTCTTTGCGGTTTACCACATATAAGAAACGGTTGCCGGGATGCATAGCCAAACTAATAGGTCCTTTGCCGGCAGAATATCCTGGAAGACGAATTTGAGTCAGTTTACCGTTATGTTGATGTACCCAGTACGGCGACAGAGAATCGTCACCGTAGTTGGCCACGTAAGCGAACTTACCGCCTACATCAAACACTATATCTTTAGGTTCGGCCCCGGTCTTAAAAATAAACTCTGAGCGAATTAAATTCCGAATCAAGGGAGTGGGAGCATCTCCTTCGCCAAACATAAATGCTGAAATAGTATTGTTTTTAGTATTTACCGAATACATAATTTTCTCATCCGACCCCATACGCAGTGCGGCGGGCCCCGGATCGGATACAAAGGGTGACTCAGGCCAGGATTGCAAACGGTTTTTATCCGCATCGTACTCAAATACAGACATATGACCTTGACTGGTATTGGCCACATACACAAATCGCCCTGTGACACCCGTTGTCACGGCCTCTGCTTCCCACTGCAGAGCCAACGTGGAATTACTCAATGGGCGTAAATCATGTTTTTGCACATCATAACGAAATACAAGTAACTGATTGGGGTTTTGAGTCAACACATAGACTAGGGCATGCTCACGATCATAACTGAGTGCCACGGGCTTACCTTTGACCACTTGCTCTGACCGAGTACCGGTCTGAGGTACGCCCTGTTGCAAACGATAGGCTTGAATTTTATTAAACCGTTTATCCAACACAAACAACGCATCCGACTGAATTCGGACTGGTGTATTTCCCGTGAGAAACGCCAGTTTTCTCGGGTTGTTGCGGGTAGTGTAAGCGTCCTTAAACCGAAGACGGCCATTGGACATGTCCCTTTCAAACACTGAAATATTGTGACTCACATAATTTGTCACGTATAAAAGACGCTGCGACGGATCTATCCACAAATCTACCGGCGCTTGACCTTTTGCGGTGACTTCGGCTCCGGCAACGCGCTGTAAAGCACCGTTGGCCTCCCTTTTGTACAGTATAATCTTATCCGATGCCCAGTGTGCACTATAGACATAGCGTCCACTTTTATCGACTATCACACTGTAGGGATGAGCCTCGGTAATAAAAGGACTGCCCGGCACCACTGTCAATTTGCCGGTATGCGTATCTACTAAAAACGCAGAAATACTTGCAGATACCCAATTGGCCACATAGAGCACTTTACCTTCTGCGTCCAGCGCTAAGTTATACGGAGCAGATTTGGTGTATTCCGGCTGTTCATAGAAATCCATTTTTATACTCATAGGCGCAACACCTACGGAGCTTTTCTGAACTAGAGTCAGTTCGCCGGATTTTTCGTCAATGGAAAATACCGATACGGTGTCGTCAAAAACACCCAACGTAAAAAGAAATCGTCCGGACGGGTGAATCAACAACTGGCGTGGCCGCCCCGGCGTTTTAAAGGGACTGCCGGATATGCTGGTTAATCTCCCGGTAACCGCATCGAAGCGATAGGCCGAAATGGTGTTGGATATTCGACCCGCCACGTATAAAAACTCCCCGGCAGGGGTAAAATCCGAATCAAAAATGGATAAACTTTTATCATCAACCGGCGCTCCGTGTTTTGCGATTTCTCCGGTTTTTGAATCAATGGAATAGACCTGAATTCGATTTCGTATTTGCGAAGTGGTAACTAGAAATTTTCCTCCCGGATGTATTGCCACCGAGGAGGGAAACTTACCGCCATGCATATGACTATTATAAACAGGAATGCCGTACTCATTAATTCGGTAGGCAGTAATACTGTTATCTACAGAGTTGACACTATAGGCAAAACGGGCCTGGGGTTCAGCCAGGACCGAAGTACAAATACAACAAAGAATAAAAACCAGGCCGGGAAAACGCCGGGCCTGGTTTGCCACCAATACTGCTTTCAAACCTGCAACCTTAAAATATACAAACAAGCTCGCTTATGGTGCGTTTGCGCAGGTAGCCGCCATCCAGCCTACACCAAAGGCACCGGAAGCTGAGCCACAATCGACAGGGTTCCAGCCACCACTCACTGCAAAATTCCGTATTTTCAACACGGCTCCATTATAATAGGGACCATTCACATAACGGGCTCTACCGGCCGGCCAGGCGATTTCACCCCGGTCACCATTACTGCTTTCCGCACCTACATCATTAAGATTGACCAGGAAGTTTTTGTTTTTCCAGCCGTGTGGGATAGCCACGTGACACAGATTGCAGCGGAAATTGGTCACCACATTATTGTGAAATACATGCAGGTTATTGAACGCCATGCCACCCATACCGCCGCCACCCATCATACACATCATACCGCCACCGGCTCCACCACCCATACCACCGCCCATGCACATACCGCCCATACCGCCACCTAGACGAAAGCCACTGTTGGCTACACCACCGGTACCACCATTTCCCGTACCGTACTGATCGTAATTATGGCACTTAAAACATAAGTGGTTGGGTGTGCCGGCTCCCGTACCCCCGGTGGTCGCTCCAGACCACGGGCCTTTGAGCAGGAAGTTATCGTTGGAACCGTGTGGACCCCAGGCAAAGCCGTTTTCACCGCCGTTTGGTACCGCGGTTCCACCTGCTGTGCTGGAACCATGACAGTCAGTGCAATACATGGTTTGAGTACCGATAAACTGGAACGGTTGCAACCACAACTGTGCCGGCGTCACACCGCGAACACCGCCATCCCGGCCCGTGGGTCGCATCACCGGATGCCAGGAACGGTGGTTTGCACCTGCACCGGTCGCACCACCACCGGCAGCAGCGCCTTCACCCATATGTGAAGCCGGGGAATTGTACTCCCTCGCAATATTTGTATAAGAACCAATATTGTTGACACTGGCCGGTGTTAAATTGGGGTTATAGCCCATTGGCGGGGGTGTCGTCCCGAAAGAATAATTGGAATGACACTTAAAGCAAATTTGATATTCCCGAGTAACATAATCCACAGCATCCGGGGAGTCTGTTGCCCGCACCACTGTATTAGCCGGATTGCCCCGCTTAACATTGAAACTGGATGGATCATCATAAAACGACTGTGACGTATACACCGGTTCCACACCCCATATACCGCGTAATACACCGGAGGCCAGATTGGTATGAGGCTGCGTATGACTATGGGTTCCCGCAGCCGCTGGACCGGTGGCAACTGGATCTTCGTAAAACAATCGGTTTTTGGTGACTCGGTGCGGGTTGTGACAATCGGTACATTCCACATGACGATTACCATTGCCCATCAAGGCAGCAGATTCAATAAAATCCTTACCTAAACCATTGGGCCCGTCACCAACGCGAGCGGCATCGGCATTGGCTGAACCGATATCGTGCACCTCAAAACTGCGTTGTTGTGCCGCCGTAGTGATCGGCATGCGCCGCGCCATGGTGGTAAAATCTGTTTTTATGTCCGGCACCTCAAATGTGCTGGCGTTTAGTCCTCGATCTTGCCCTTGTAGCGTAAAACCGTCGCGCGAGTGGCAGGCATAACATGTCTCTTCAATGGCCGGTTGACCACCGCCTTGTTTAATCCGGTAATTTCCCGCTAAAGTTAACGTGTTACCGTCAACCCCTTCGCGCAACAAACGTCGTGAACCTTCCACAGTATGAGTATCGTGGCAGGCCAAGCAGGCGGATTGCCAAACTTGAGTACCGGCAGGGAATTCACGGGCCTGGGCAGCACCTGCGGTGTAAACCTCGTTGGCCACCCGTTCATCAGCATGAGCCGAACCGGCCCAGCCGGTTTTTTCGTGACAAGCGAGACAAATAATATCGTTTTGCGGAGAAAACACTTGGACCGTACTGGGACCTTGCCCTACTTGTAAACGATTCAACCGCAGGAATTTAATATTTTCCTGAGGATCGGTACTGCGAATATGAGGATCGTGACAACTGTTACATTGGACCAATCCGCCATTGACCACGCTGGGGCTACCTTCCAGATGCACTTGCTCTGTCACGGGTCGCCCGGGATCAACCGTGCGTACGAAAATATGGTTTTGGTTGGGATTGCGCATTTCCGCATCCACAGTGACCAAGGTCTGGTCGTAAGTGACGGAGATGGGATGATCGTTGGTCAGATTTGTACCAAGATAACGCGTAAAACCGGTGGTGGTACCATCACCCGGAGCCATGTTTCCACCAGGCCCCGTACCCACCATCTGGATAGGTCCGTTTCGATCGGACCCGTTTAAAACGTTAACGCCACCGATAGCCATGGTTCCATCATGACAGGACAAACACAGTTTGGAGACGCCACTGGGTTGGGTAATGTTTGCATCAAAGGAACTGGTAGAGGCACCGCCGATGGTGGAACCGTAAACTTGATAAGTCGCCGTGGTTAAATTTCGATTCCACAATGGAGCAACTTCGGTATTGGCCGCATGCGGTGTATGACAAAAGACACAGATTTGATTTTCCGCCTGCGCTTTAACCACACGTTGCTGACCGGTGGGTAAAGTATCGGGCCCACCGGTGGAAAAATTGTGTTTTGTATTGGAGATATCCGCGATGCGCCCCGCCCATGCATTGGATACACATAACATCGTGCCCAACACCAAAACCATGCACTGCCCTACCACACGCACGATATTCATAACGACCCCGTCTATTCTCATAATCCCGGCATAGATGCCCCTGATCCCGTTCCTATACTCATTATCATCCGTGGCATGAGTTTAACTGTACTGTCTACCTGCGCTCATCAGAGTGACAGTTTATTCTATCTTTACACGGTTAAGCGTTGCTTAATTCTTCATGCCGCTAAATTCCGAACTGTATTGCGAAGCTATATACTGCAAAACCACAATACGTCCATTGAACATATCAGCTATATAGATGCGATCTTTGGAATCGGTCCAGACTCCGGATGGCAGATAAAACTTCCCCGCCTCCGAACCAGTGCCCCCGATAGGTAAAAGAAAATCGCCCTTAGCATTATATACTAGCAAATAATCGGCATATGACTCAATGACATATATATTTCCTTGCGAATCAGTAGCCACACCTTTTGGGCGGATAAGATTACCGATATATAAGCCTCTTTGACCAATTTGATGACTCACATCGCCATTTCTGCTCAACACTTGAACACGAGTATTAAAAGTATCAGTGACATAGAGCTTGCCGCGAGAAAACGCCAAATGCGTTGGGGAATTGAATTCGCCTGGAGCGCTGCCTTTTTGACCAATGTTATCAACTAATTCGCCGTTGACATTAAAAACTTTGATATCGTGAGCATGAGTATCGGCAACGTAGAGCTGATGCAAAATGGTATCGTAAACAAGACCGGTAGGTCTTTGCAAAATTCCTTTGCCGAAATTGCGAATTGGATTACCCTCTTTATCCAATTCTACGATAAACCCCCAGTCCGCATCCGCCACATAAATTTTCCCTTGTGAGGATATAGCAATTCCCACTGGCGTTTTAAAATCTTCCTGGGCTCCTGCTTGCGTCCATTCGGCAAATTCACCTTTTTGGGTATCAAACATAAGCACAGAATGGCGCCCCACATCGGTAACGTACATACGGCCATCATCGTCCATCACTCCCGATTGTGGCCGACGCAACAACATTGGACTGTTTCCCCCGGTATCCAAACCAACCAACCATTGGAAGAAACTACCTAAGCGCTCTAAAAATGTCTTGGATGACTCTATGGGTTTAAAGTTTGTTTCCCCTGAAAGCTCACCGATATATTTAAATCGCTCCTGCTCAGGCGGTGAAGGCCAGACCAAAGGGGCTTGCTGGGTTATTTTTTCGTTGCCTTCAGCGTCTGTTTTAACTTCTTGCAGCTGTTTTGCTTCATGATATTGGAACCGGTATTGGATTTCCGCACAACCGCTCAGCATCACTAAAACCAAAACACCGACTAGTCCTCTGCGCCCAGCTATTGTAAAAACGTGATCTAAAGCCATTTACAACCCCAATGGAATGAAATTACCGGAATATTCCGGATTGATTTGCATCACCTGCACTCGTTTATTCATGCTGTCGGCCACATATAGAAACCGGTCCTTTAACCACATTCCCGTTATTAAGCGAAATCGGCCGGGTGCTGCACCCCCCCCCCCGACCTCAGCGATAAGCTCCTTGTTGTCATAAACGCGTATGGTATTATCCGACTTATCACTGACGTACACTCGTTTCCACTGATCCACGGCTATCGCCGTTGGGTATATTTGTTTCTTCTCTCCGAAGGAAAATAAAAAATTACCCTCAAAGCCAAACACCTGAATGGGTAACTCCAGTCTATCCACAACATAGAGTCCGTCGACTCCCGCTGTCATATCCGTAATGGCACGGAAGCGACCCGGCCCTGTTCCCCGTTGACCCACCAATTTATACGCTCGACCGAAACGATCAAACACAATAATATGGCTGTAAGAGCCATCGGCCACATAGACATCCCCATTGCGCTCATTCACCCACACATCCATTGGGCGAGATAAGTTGGCGGGATCGTTCAATGTGTTTAATAATTGGCCTTCTTTATCAAAATGTAAGACCTGTTTACCGGTAGAGTCTACTATGTAAAAGGAATAGTCCTTAAGCACATAGATGTTCCCCAGGTCACCGGCAAAACGAACCCCGACCTGGCCAATGGCGGAAATATTATGAGTATCTAAATTGTAACGGAATACTACTTTAGCACCCGCATCCACTATATAGAGAAAATTATCACGCCCACCGACGGCTACCGGTTTAACAAATTTTACTTCATCGGCAGGACCCACCAACAGACGCGCCACAGTCCCCACGGCACCTTTGAACTCGTGTTTCCCGCCCTTGATGATGGAATGAGGCACCAAAGCTCCGGCACTGGGCACAATCCCGGTGGAAGATGTAGGTAAAGGATTAACTTCTTCTTTTTCGCGAGCGAATCGCTCCAATTCCTCCATAGTGCATGCTGATAGCAGCAGCACCCATGCAGCAAAGAGAGCGAAACTTATCTTAAACCGACACTTTTCCGCGCAACGCTGTGACATCGATTACACTCCAGTGGCGGAAAAGCAACTTTCCCATGACAAACTCCACAATATTCTCCCTCTATAATGGCAGCCATGGTTACAAAATTCCCCCCGCGTTGGGGTAGAAATATACCTGGGTGGCAATTCTTACAGGTTAGCCACTTTGTGTGCGGGAGATGTGGAAAACGCACGTAGGGCATGGATGCGGTATTTTTGAAAATGACATCGAAATCCACAGAATGCATTTTTTCTTTTCCGGTCAACCCGGTTCTAGGGTTGATAAAACCTTGATTCAGGGTTTCCACCCAATTGATGACACCGCGTGCATCACGGGGAAAATCCTTCATTGCCTCATAGGGAGGCTGCAGCGTGTTCACTGCGTCATTTTCCGGATCATGAATACCATCCTTATGAATTGGCACCACGTCTCCGTGCAGCTGGAAATGCCCGCTGCCCTCCTCGGCCGTGAGTGACGGCACAAAGATCATACAGAATAATCCCATAAGTCCAAGTCGTTTCACTCTTGTGATTCCTTTTAAATACTGTTTAAGCAACAACTTCTTAGTCTCCCTGATACTTATTGCATTACGCCAACCATGCGTAATGCCCGCCGAACTTCCTTAGTGGCATCCAGCAGCATGGCGATGGCTACCGGGAAATCACCGGATGCCGCCTTTTTCACTGCAGCCTCTCTCATATCACGGCCTTTTTTCAAATACATTTGCATGAGTTTTTTCGCTCCCTCCGCCGGTTTTTTTGCTTCGATGGCAACCGGTATCAGCTCTTCGTAACCTCCAAAGCGTTTCAACTCATATTCATATTCTTCTTGTGGTGTTTCAAAATTCAAGTCATAAACAATTGTTGTGGAATGTAACATGCCTTGCAGTGCTTTAGTGATGAGGTTTTGAGCCTCATGCAGACTGTGATTGGCGGATTCGTAGTCATTTTGTTTCGCCGCGTCTTCGGCTTTTTTCTTTAAAGCGGCAACTTTGTCCTTGTCGTAATTAACAGGTTTGGATTTACCGGCTTTCTTGACTCGTTTCACATTGTCCGCATGGGATTTTTCATAATCTGCAATGGATGCTGTAAGCTCCTTATATTCGGCTTTTACCTGCGGGTTATCTTTAGCAACCGCGCTGGCAGACTTTTTATTTTTCAAAATAACCAAAGCCTTTTCTGCTGCTGCAAACGCCTGTTGGTGATTCCCGGCTTTTGAGTCCTGCTTTGCACCGGCGACCAGTTCCTCTGCAGTTTGGCGCTGGACAGCCGTCAGGGACTTAAACGACTGGGATTTCATTAACATTTGCGCAAACATTAACTTTTGATTCACCATGCCTGCGGTAACCTTAACCTCTGTTTCAGCGGCGCCAGAGGAACTCTTGCCTTTTTTTATGGCAACGGTTTCCCCCGGATTAACCACATGAATTCTTCCACCCATATAGGGGTGATTTCGACAGGAATAGTACAAGGCTTTGGGAGCCTTGTCGTCCAGTTTGACATTGATGATACCGTTGTAAATAAACGCGCCTTCCACACCATCGGCCCAAGGACTGGAACCCCAACCGATTTCTTTGGTGGAAAAATACACATCGTGCTTGGGGTCTGTGGCTACTTCAAAGCGATAAGCTTTGGATCGCTGCACTACCAGCTCTTTGCCCGGCTCACCATTAACGGAAAAGCCCAATTTATGCCCCTTACCAAAATGGGGATGCGATGAATTTTTTTCTGCAACCGTGATAACAAAATGATCCGGTCCGGTGGATTTTGGCGCGGTTACTTGTGCTTTAGATTGCGCCTCTATCATGGGTGTCTTTGCGGGCTCTTTTGCCGCTACGGGTGCTTCTTTTGCAGGCTCTTGGTTTTTCGCTGAAGGCTCTTGTTTCACCGCTGAAGGCTCTTGTTTCACCGCTGAAGGCTCTTGCTTCACCGCTGCAGGCTTTTCTACTTTTGCTGTTTCCACCGGTTTGGGAGCAGCTTTAGGTATTGGATCAACGGACACCTTGGGTTGAGCTACTTCAGCAGGTGGAACCAGTATTTCCACGGCTTGCTTTTCCGGTGGTGCCGGCACCGCTGCCGCAGCTTGAGTTTCCTCCTGCGATTTGGCCTCCTTGGCTACAGCTGGTTCTTCAACTCGTTTACTTTTCACGGAACATCCGGCAATGGCTAAACCTGCCACCATACCGCCCACGGCTACTCGCATCAGGACCAAATTTCTCATAAGTTAATACTCACTCTGTAACCTGGAACAATAAAATTCCTATTATCCTATAATTTCTACAATCCTATAGAAAGGGAATTGTGCTAAAGATTAAAATGAGACAGACAAAATAACAAGCGGCGAGTGCACTGATTGTTCACTCGCCGCTCAACTTCACAACATTAGTACATTATAATTATTCTCTTTACCCACTAGCGCCAAGGGTTTTTCAAGCTGGCTTCACTCTTGGGCGGTTTCCAATCTTTGGGTTTGTCTTTAGAGTGACATTTCCTGCAAGATTTTGTCGTAATCGGAAAAGACACTTTCCCGTGACAAACACCGCATTTTTGTCCCAGCAAAATCGCCGACATATTGATCACGTTGGCATTGCGTTGCGGAATAAAAATTTTCGGATGACAGTTGGAGCAATGCAACCAGAGCGTATGCTGTCGGTGCGGAAACACCACATCCGGCATAGATGCTTTTACTTCTCGTACAATGTCCAAATCCATAACCAAAGGCTCAACCGTTGGATCCGCCCGATCATAACGCGGATTCAATTTGCCATCATCCAGCGATTTAACCCAATCCACATAGTTACCAAAATCTGATGGAGGTAACCCATCATAGGCAATTAGGGGGGGTTGCAATACATGTGTACCATCGTTAGCAGGATCGTGGATCCCATCCTTCGGTGGTGGCGCATTGCGCATTTTTTCTTTCTTCAATAAACGGTTAAAAATGTTAGCGTCGCTAACTTTACTCTTAGATTTACTTGCCGCCAATACTGCCGTACTGGAGAAAACCAAAGAAAACAGCACCAGCGCGCCAAGCAAGATTTTTATCGTTTTCATAATACTATCCCTTATTCTGTTGGCTTACTGTGCGCGATCTTTATCACCCAAGGATTTGTACGTAGGTGCTACCAAACGTTGCACGGTACTTCCATGGATAGATGTCGGTGTACCAGGCACACCTGAATGACACATACCGCAGTTTTCAACAGACCAGGAAATTTCCCCATTGTGGCAAGCACCACAAAATTGGCCATCTATAATTTTTGCCATTGTTATTTTATTACCGCCGGCTTTGAATTTAAATCCAAGGTCTGCATGGCAAACTTTACATCGGAAACGAATACGGTGATACCAATGCGGAAATACAGCAGGTCGCATACCTGCAGCATCAGCATAGTTGTTAATCACCACATCAGCGTATTCAGCCTTGGCGGCATTGGGAAGTAAAAGCACAGCCATCATGCTTAACACCCCGATTATTGCGGACTTATACATAGAGCCCTCCTCCCTATTATCTAACAAATAACTAATTCTCCGCGACCCCATATAATACCTGTTGTATCACCTTGGGACAACGGATCTCTGGTATTTATGCTTATATTTATAAACCCATTCAACGATCTGTATTAATTTAGTATTTACTAATATTAGCGCCTCATGGACTTAGAAATTTCGAGTGGCGCGAAAACTCAAGGATCCACGCACATTATCACTACCTTGCTGCACAAAATCGATGGTTAAACTGGTGTCCAACAAGCCTATTGCGTAGGTAAAAAAGTTTTCCCAACGCAAAGTATCCCTTTGATCGCGCAAAGCATTAAAATTCCGCGAATAGGCGAAGGACGAGGTGTAATTGAGCGCATATACACCGAAAGCACGACTATGATGGTAATTAGCATTCATATTGGCGGAACGCGTGTAGGACTTTGCCGTGAGTTCAAACCCCGGGTTTGACGCATCTTCCTCCAGTTTTTTCTGGCGCCCCCATTGATAAGCGGCATTACCACTCAATGAGCTTAAGCGATTTATTCCTTGATTTCGAGCCAATTGGAATGACAAGAATTGTGACTCGGAATCCACCGTACCTTCACACTCAGTGCAAGAACGAGTATCGGTAAAACTGCCTCCCATAAAAGTGGAGCCGGTACGATCATTGGAGCTGACATTCAAACCCACACCGTGGCCAATAGTACCGCTACCCACAGCTGCATTGGTATAACCCAAACCGCCGCTTTGAGACAGGCTTAAACTCAATGAGGATGTACGCCCCAAAGCCCAGTTGCGCGATGCCGTATGACCGAGTGAAAAAGACAAAGAACTGGTGGTCTCATCCTCGGTTGCGTTCTGCTCCACTTGACTGGTAGAACTGCTGCTGGCCACGCCACCGGCCGCCCGCCAGTTGTAACGGAATCCCAAATAATCGTATTGATCGGAATTGTAGCCTGTGGACGCGCTGAAAGTGGCATTTGACGTGGTTATGCTGTCAGTCTCCGCAGCTGACATAGAACCGCTGGCACTGACATTTACTTTTCGGGTTAAGCGGTAGTTTGTACCCAAGCTCAAACTCATGGAATTGGATTCACTGTCACCCCGACCTTCCGCCCTGGCCGTTGATACTCGAGCACCACCCGAGAATGAATAGGGCTTGTGCTCAGGGCGCCATGAATACACACTGGATGCCTGCGCCACACTACTGCGGCTATTGGAAAACCGGGAACTCACCCGACTCTCGTTAAAGCTTACCGATGAGGTTACCCCCAATTGATTTCCCGGCACATAGTTGTGATGCATCCGTATAGTAAAGTTCTGGGGTTTTACATCGGAATCGGAATTTGAGTTTTCATTGTAAGACGCTCCACCTACCCATGATTGCTTGGATTTTCGATATCGAGCGTCATAATTAACCGCATTGCTGCTAGAGGTACTGGTGTCGGACTGAAAATTGGAATACGCCCAGGAAAAGTTAGTTAAAAAATTGTCGTATCCCTTATAAGTCTGCAACATCAGCACGCGGGTGGTGGTGTAATTGGCATTACCCAAAGTATTCAATGCTGAACGATTTTCCACTTCACTGTTGGAAAGACTCAATAACAAACTGAAAGGAAACCGGCTGCTGGGGAAAACATTCACGCCCAAATTACCGGCTACCGCGGTGGAACTGGCATTACTACTGGCGGATGTTTGCGCTCGCGCCACCCCAAAAGACAAGCCGCCCGTGGTAGTGATAAACCAGGGTTTCCAGATAAATCCGGTAAGATTCAGGTTGAGCGTAACAGAGGTGCTTTCTGCTTCACTACCCACTTCGGCACGCACATACCCATAGCCATAAGATAAGGCACCTGAAAATGACATGGGCACAAATCCCACGCTATGCGCCGTCCCCGGAGACACAATCACTAGCAGCATAACCGGCCACAGCAAGCGTCTGAGTATTTTACCAACTTTATTTTTCATGCACTTGTTATATCAAAACCACCACAACCGGTCTCGCCCCCAGAACCCCCACACTCCTGATGGCGCATAGTAACACCCAAAAGCGGATGTTCAAAACGGATCACGCCAAATACCATATTTTATGTATGCCTACTTTCCTTTTGACTGCCCCTGATCCAGTACGCTGTTTAATTCCAACCGTATCGCGTCACTGTATTCCACGGTTGCCGACTTGCGCAGGGAAGCGATCAGATTTTGCCAAGCCGCATCCCCCTTTTCTCTCTCAAGCAGATCCTTGGCACTTTGTTTGATTTTCTTAAATTCATTCAAACGCGCTTTTCTTACACCGTTTAAGCGAAAAATAGCCACGCCCTTCAACAACACCACCGGCTCTGACACTTGCCCCACTTCCATAATATTCAACACTTTTTGTGCAGGTTCCGACAACATGCCAATGTGTAAATACCCCATATTACCGCCGTTGGCAGCGGATTCGTCACCTGAATGAATCCTGGCCATTTCGTCAAAATTGGCGCCCTCACGGATTTTTTCCACCAGGGCCTGCCCTTCTTCAATAGCACTTTGCCAAATTTCCGAAGAAGAAGAAGGATCTACGGACAACAAAATCAAAGACACATCCCATTGCTCAGGCGCCGTAAATTTATCCTTATTACTGGAGTAATAAGCCTTTAATTCGTTTTCTGAAATGGCACTGACCTTCTTCACCTCTTCATACAACAATGCCGTCAAGGCATCCGCCTCCATACGCTGACGAATTACTGTCAATGTTTTCCCTCGATCCTTACCCCAGGCCTCACGTTCTTTTTCATCTTTGGACTTTTTGAATTTTTGATCAATCTCATCCAATCGGTGGCTGATATCTTTTTCGTCCGCCTTGAGACCGCGACGCTTCGCTTCCTTCACCAACAATATCTTGGTGACCAGTTTGTCGGCAACCTCGTTTTTAAAGTTCTCCACTTTATCCCGCGACACCTTGCCGTGATAAAACTTCTCCCGAACGCCCCGGCGAAAGGTATATAAAAATTCATCGATGGGTATTTTTTCCCCATCGATAACAGCGAAATAATCATTCTGCTTTTCCTGCTGGTCGCTTTGTGTTTTCCCGGCCTCAGCTGAACCTTCCTCTGCGGTGGCTTGAACACTAAGGGCGGACAGCAAACAAAAAACCAAGCCCGGAAATCCTAAAATTACTCTCGCCCTATGCAAAACTCGCTTACTCATTCATTCCATTCCTTACAACTTATATCGTTATCCTATGACAGAAAAATTCTGCAAGCAAAAAAAAGCTGGCAGCAAGATGAACCATCTCACTGCCAGCTTGTTTTACTGGAACTGCTCTGACTAAGCCTTTATTTGGCGTGACAAGTCAGACACAGACCACTGGCAGGGTCATTAACCGAGCCGGGGAACATAGCCGCTAAAGCCGTATTGGTGCTTGGGATACCGTTAGAGGTTCTCAAGAATGTGGGGTTATCCACATTATGCGGATCGTGACAAGAACCGCACTCGACAAAAGGCTGGAATTGTCCACCATGGTTTCTGGTGTACATAATAACGTCTTCGCGGTCACGGTCGTTGGGATTTAAGGAATCTGAACGCTCGATCCAAAACACGGTATTAATAGTGGGTGAAGGATTTGCTTTGGCATTCATCACCATGCTAACCGCAGAACCACTCTGATCATTAATGCTTCGTGCCGTACCAACCTGAGTAAAATCCGGGTCAATGGTAGTACCGGTTGCAACACCACCGGCCCCGGTAATACCGCCACCGCCGTATTGCATACTGACCGGATGGTCATTACTTAAGTCTGTACCCAGATTTTGTACGATACCGCTGGCCAGAGCTCCCGTCGCCGGATTGATGTCCGCACCGGTCATACTGGTGCTGCCACCGGCCCATGCCAAATATGCAGCACTCCCGAAAGGTGCTGTGCTCCAGTCCGTATAGTTACCGGACCCCGGCGCATTGATCAAGGCATCAATAGCTTGAGCACCATCGTGGCAAGACAAACAAGCGATGGTAGTGGAACCCACCTCGCCTTCCTCTGCATCGAATGTGGTACTGTTGTTGGCGCTATAACGAATATAGTTTGCAGGATCATTTAACTTTCTATTCCAAATCGGTACGGCGGCAGAGTTATCGCCACCGTGAGGCGTATGACAAAATACGCATATCTCACCGGTTTGGGTAGAATGGTTTGCTGGTGTACCCCCATTTGGAGTAGCGCCTTTAATATTGCCGGAGCCCAGATTATGCCATGAATCGGCAATACTGTTCATGGGCCCGGTCCCAGCCGGGGCAGCGAATGCGTTTGATGCAAATACTGCAGCACCAGCCAACGCCGCACTGACAACCGTTTTTCTGAATTTATGAGTCATTGGTGTAACCCCCTGTGCCTCTCTCGCTCTGTGAGTTTAATGTCATTCTGTGTGTGGGTACCACATCATCCCTGAACAACAAACGCTATACTTAAACAATCTTCATTCAATATCCTATAAATATCACACAAATTAAAGATTTGTCAAACCATCACCCCCCGGTTTCCAGTAAATTTAATGTAATTTAGCATTCTGGTTAGATTCTAAATTATCCTTAATTAACATAGTCTTATGTAATATAATGACTACAAAACGCTCGTATTTATTGCTTTTTTACCACTTCTTTCCAATTTTTCACTGAAGCGTCAATAATTTGAAGTCGAAATCGTCAAATAACCGTCTACTACTTAAGATAATCTTAATACTACGTAAGCTAATGCTTAACCATATTTCAGATCTTTGATTAGAAATCAAAATCTGACGACTCCGCCTCCGTACTGACGGTCGCCTCGGTGGCCTGTATTTGCGGCAGCGGTGGAATTTGCCAGACCTTATTCACTAGCACAGCGCGTTCCACTTCCGCCTCATCCAGCTTACGAAAAATATCCACTTTGGCTAAAATTTGATCCACCACGTAAACATGATTAGTCTCATCCACCGCAATACCGGCCGGGAGGGAAAAATGCCCTGGTTTATCCGCAAACTGCTCCCCGCCAATGGACATGAGCAACTGCCCTTCCGAATTGAACACCTGGAAATTGCGATAGGCCGCATCGGAGACATAAACATTGCCTTCAGCATCAATGGCAATTCCTCTGGGGCGCGCCATATTGCCAAAATTTCGCCCCACTTGACCAAAGGCGTACACATACTCGCCTTCGGCATTGAAGACTTGTACTCGGAAATTTCCTGCATCCAGCACATGTAACTGACCAGCGGGTGAAACCGCGGCTTGAATGGGCAAATTAAACTGCCCAAAACCGGAACCGCGCTCACCGATCACCCCCAGAGACTCGCCTTTATCATCGTAAATGAGAATACGATGGCGGTTTGAGCTGATGCCGCCCGCGTCCACCACATAAATGCGATTTCCCTCCTGATTTACCGCCACATCCACCGGCCGTTCAAAATCCTCTGGCGCGCCGATGCCGCGCACAAACAATCCCAGTGCATCGTAAACTTTTACTGAATTGTCGCCACTGTCCGCCACATAAACCCAACCTTTGGCATCCATCCCGACACCCAAAGGTTTTTTAACCAACCCCGGCCCCCGCTGACCGAAATGGTACATTTTACGCCGCGGGATATCCCACATCATGATGCTTTTCGCAATGGTATCTGTCACCACCAATCGGCCGCTGCGGGCAGCAAGATCATAAGGCTTGGCAAACGCCGGCGTATTACCCGGCCCCAATCCCGTCAGGGCATCTCTTACCCGGGAAATCGTGGCATAGGAGTCCAGATCCTGACCGGTGCGTAAGGTGCCCTCGAACACATAACGGGGCCGATCCGGCGGCCGGGGCCAGTACAATGCCTCATAACCCACTTGCCGCGAAGCACAGGCGTTTAAGGTTAAAATAAAAGGAAGGAAAAAAACGAAACTATTACAGCGACTCAAACTGAGGTATGACACAGACCAATCCCTATGGCTGAAAAACGAATACGCAAAGATTACGTGATCGGAGGATGCGGGTAAATATGCGGGCGGAATTTTTGTTGGCGTTATTGCACCCGGATTTCCATTAGATCATTAACGATTGTATAAAAAACGGGGCCCAAAGGCCCCGTCAGGATTAAAACCGTTATTATTATTAGACCACAGATATTATTATATCTGTTTCGTAATACAGCAGTTTACACAAAAACTTAGAAGTCTTTGCGCAGACCGATAGATACTACGCTTTCACGAGTTTCAGTATCGGCATCCGTGTTACGGTAGCCGCCGAAAACGCGTGTGGTTTTGGAGAAGGTGTGAATCGCACCAACCGCCATGTAGGAAGTACCACTGTTTGTGGCTGCATCATTGTCGTGAGCACCAATTTGAGCTACGAACAGATTTTTACCGAACTTACCTTGATAACCCACGAACAAAGTGGTGGGATCAGTGGTAGCACCACCGGTTTCAATAGAACCCATTTCGTATTGTGCGGAGATTTTGTGAGCACCACCGGCCATACGGAACTGTCCACCGATTTTAGTGGCAGAATAGGAATTACCAGCACCAGCAGAATCGCCGGAATCAGCAAGGGCTACCAAAGCTTCAAACGCAGGCGCGTTGAACACGGCAGCAGCAGTCATGGAACCGTCACCTTCTTCAGCACCGTAGGTTAAAGCTACTGCTACAGGACCGAACTTACCGCGGTAACCGATAGCGCTGGAATGGAAGGAGGCTTGACCACCCGCACTGAAGTTAGTTGCCTTGTGAACCATACCACCGTTGTTACGTGCTTCCAAAGAGCTGGCAACAAAGGGATCGTATTTCACGCCACCGGCGTATTTGTACGCTTGTTTCAGGTTACCCAATTCCACTTGACCGAAACTGCCTTTCAAGCCGACCATGGTTTCACGATCGCTCAAACTGACTGCCGCACCATCAGCAGTGTTGGTTTTGAATTCCAGCACAGCCATACCGGTGAGGCCGTCACCCAGATCTTCAGAGGCTTTGAAACCTAAACGACCGTGACCCACGTCCTGCAATTGCACTCCGTCAGTACCGGTAGCGGCGTTTTGGTAGCTAATGCTGCTCACTTCCACTTGAGCACGACCGTAAACGGTCACGTCACCGGCCATAGCAGCAGGTGCAATAACAGCTGAGCTAACAGCCAATGCGATTAAACTTCTTTTCATATTATTACTCTCCCCATTGTGTTAAATGTCAATTGACTTGGCATTTATAACAGGAATTTGTAAAAGTGCAACAGTTTTTGCGTAAGCCTGCCTAATATTTGTTGCATTTGTGGTAAAAATGAGACACAAATCACCTTATAGATTATTTTTTGACCACTAATTACGACACCACCGCATCCCTGATCGACGGCCAAGGTCGGATAGTTAAGAAGTAAGGCGAAAAACTGTGAAATGAAGAAAAGCGAGGGGAGAAACAGGTTTTATATCCCGTCAATCCCCAGCTCTCGCGCCAGGGTGCGGATATCTTTGTCCAGCATACTGCGGACACTGACTTCCCGTTCCAAGGTCATGACGCAGCTGTCAGCGCCTTTGAGCATACACTGGGTTTCTACAATGGTGATTTTTTCTTGAAAATGCTCCCCCAAACCTCGCACCACTCCCTTGGCTACGTAGCACAATTTACGTCGTGATTGGTACTGGAGCACTAACTTATCCAGTGATAGGCGTTGGGTGAGAATTCGAGGTGGTTTGCGATTGGGATTGTGGCGCTCCACAGCGCGAATACAGCCACCGGCGTTTTCCAGCAGTTCCAGACTGCGCCAGGATTTACCATCAATGTACATCTTGTAGAAATCCAGCAGGCGCGGCGCCATGTACGCACCGAAATCCTCGAGCAACTGCGATGTGGGCAAGCGGAAGGTTTTGGCAGCAGTGACCGCCAACTCCACCAATTCACGGTCCGGATAGTCCACACTGGGGAAGTAAATTTGATTGTCTCTGCCGGTTGCCTTGAGCAAGGTTCGCCACGCCGGTTTGCCTCCATGGCGCTCCTGCACATAGCCACGCATAAACTCAAAAATCATTCCGTACATAAGACCACCCCGGAACAGCGCCCTAATTGAAACCCAAAATCACGAATGGAGTATACCATATCTTTTTTTATTATAATCCCGAAATGGTTATAATTTAACCATTTTGTTTGCTTCATACAAAGTCAGAGGATTATAAGCAAAACCCCGGTGTGGCTTTAAGGGAAATATTCACCAAAATGGCTGGGGGACTAGGATTCGAACCTAGGTTGGCGGAGTCAGAGTCCGCAGTCCTGCCGCTAGACGATCCCCCAGGGGAAAACCGAGGCTTGAAAAGAAAGGCAAGAAAAGGAATTCGCCGCGAAAGCGGTGAATTCCTTTCCAGTAAATCGCAGTTATCGTTTGGAGTATTGCGGACGCTTGCGAGCTTTGTGCAAACCCACTTTTTTACGTTCCACGCATCGAGCGTCACGAGTGACCAAACCGGCCCGACGCAGCGGTGAACGCAAGGTTTCGTCATACTCGATCAACGCTCGGGCAATACCATGACGAATAGCGCCGGCTTGGCCGTTGTTACCACCGCCTTTGACACTGACCTTGATATCAAATTTTTCCAGCAAATCCACCAATTCCAAAGGTTGGCGCACCACCATGCGTGAAGTTTCGCGGCCGAAATACTGGTCCAGGGGCCGTTTGTTCACGGTGATATTGCCGTTGCCGGCGCTGATAAAGACTCGAGCCGAAGAACTTTTACGACGGCCGGTTGCATAATATTGTGTTTGTGCCATGATCTGCCAAATTCCAGTGTTACGGTTAGATTTCCAAAGTTTTTAGATTTCCAGAGTTTTAGGTTGCTGTGCCGCATGATCGTGCTGTGCACCGGCGTAGACCTTTAACTTTCTGTACATAGCCCGCCCTAAAGGATTCTTGGGCAACATGCCTTTTACGGCAATTTGAATAATGCTCTCGGGTGAGCGTTGCAGCATCTTATCAAAACTCATGGATTTGATACCGCCCGGAAAACCGGTATGACGATAGTACATTTTGTCTGTGGTTTTACGCCCGGTTACGGTCACCTTGTCGGCGTTAACAACGACGATATAGTCTCCTGTATCGACGTGCGGGGTATATTCGGGCTTGTGCTTACCGCGCAAGCGAAGGGCAATTTCCGTAGCCAGGCGGCCCAGGGTTTTGCCGGAGGCATCCACGACATACCAGTCCCGTTTGACTTCAGCAGGCTTTGCGCTGAATGTTTTCATGGCGAATCAACTCCAAAAAGAATCTTGTTGAAAAGGCGCAGAATACTAGAACCGAACCGTTCGAAAGTCAAGATGTTTTCACTTACCAGAACCCGGACTCACGCCGGAGTTTCAACTAAACCCTTGACTTACAAAAAGATTCAAGACCACTGCTGCTTTACGGCTTCACGTACCTGATTCAGACGACCGTGAAAGAAGTGATCCGCATCCGCAAACCATTGGTAGTTAGGCCGCGGCCGCTGCTGCTGCACCCAGGCAGAGACTTTTTCCGGCGCAATCACATCATCCTTACCACCCTGGATCACCAACCAGGGAATTTCCACCGGATTTTCCGGAAAATCAAACAAGGTCACGGGCGGCGCGATGAGCAACAAACGCTCGGCCCCCACATCCCGGTACCCATTAAACGCCACAAAAGCACCAAAGGAAAACCCCGCCAACCATAACTGCGCCTGCGGATAACGGCTACGCAGCCAGTCGCACACGGCCTCCAGATCTTCCACCTCTCCCTGACCCCGATCGAAGCGTCCCTGGGAATGCCCCACGCCGCGAAAATTAAAACGCAGAGTGGGCACCCCCAGATCATTCAGGGCGTTGGAGACAATGTGCACCACTTTATTGGCCATACTGCCGCCATGCAGGGGATGCGGATGGCAAATCACAGCTACAGCCTCAACCTCCCCTGGATTGGCCGGCTGGGACATCAATGCTTCCAAAACGCCGGCAGGACCTTGAATCAGAAAGTTCTCACCGGTACAGGGGGCATCTTCCAAGCCGTCGTACAAATGTAGTTGGGCACCGCGGCTTTCATTAAAATCAGACATAATTATCGGTTTACTCGTTGTGTTCAGTTTTCTAAAGGGTCAGGCGCTGAACCACACGTCCATTACACAAATGTTCTTCAATAATCTCGTCGATGTCTTCCTTGTCTACATAGGTATACCAGACATCATCAGGATACACGGCAATCACCGGCCCTTCTGCGCAACGGTTCAAGCAACCGGCACTGTTAATACGTACCTTACCCTGTTGCCCGGCAATACCCAGTTCTTTGCTGCGTTGCTTGGCGTAGTCGCGCATCGCTTGAGCGTTGAAATTTTGACAACAATCGCTGCCGTCGTCTCGTTTATTGGTACAAAAAAACACGTGATGCCGGTAATAAGCCACGATGGCGCTCCTTCCTAATAACAGCCAGGGGCGCCATTATAGCCAAGAAGTGGTTTTTTTTCTTGAAAAATTGGAGTAATGTGGCCTCCATGAGCCGGCGGCATTACAACTTTTTGGATCAATTGATCCACAATGTGGACACAGGATTACGAACTCTATCCGGTAACCCTGCCGTTACGGGCCGCGCGAATCCGTCCCAACATCAAGAGGAAACGGAGCTCAGCGAGGAGCAAAAAACCCTGGCAGGACGATTGATGCGCATCAATCACGCCGGCGAAGTGGCCGCGCAAGGCCTGTATCAAGGCCAAGCACTCACCGCAAAACTGCCCCTGGTCCGCCGGCAAATGGAACAGGCTGCAGCTGAAGAAAACGATCATTTACAGTGGTGTCGCAGCCGCGCCAATGAACTGGGTACGCATACCAGTCTACTGGATCCGTTGTGGTATGCCGGCTCTGTGGCCATCGGTGCTGCTGCCGGTCTGGCCGGCGATAAATGGAGCTTGGGATTTGTAGCCGAAACGGAACGGCAAGTGGTACGGCACTTGGACGATCACTTGCAGCAGCTTCCCCGGGAAGATGTTAGAAGCCGCGCCATATTGCAACAAATGCGCGAAGATGAGCTGCATCACGCCACGACAGCAGTTAAAGCAGGAGGCGCCGAGCTCCCTACACCGATAAAACGCTTAATGGGACTGACTTCTAAAATTATGACCAAAAGCGCGTTTTGGCTGTAACCGTGAAACTAACGCCTCATTCCGCAGACTTCACATTGCGACCGTAAAATATTTCCAACATTTCCCGGCCGACACGACCAGTGGCTTCCTCGCGCTCCGTATCACTTAAATCACCTGGATCAATACCGAACAAATAATTGTCTAAATTAAAATCATTCAGCATCATTTTGGTATGAAATATATTCTCCTGATACACATTCACATCGATCATCTGATAACGTTCTTTAGTATCTTGAGCAATGAAGTTCTGGATAGAATTGATATCGTGATCAATGTAGTGCTTATTACCGAAAATATCACGAGTAAATCCACGCACCCGATAGTCCATGGTCACCACATCAGAATCGAAACAATGGATCAGGTAATTTAACGCTTTTAATGGCGACACCCGGCCACAGGTCGATACATCAATATCCGCTCTAAAAGTACTAATACCGTTATGGGGATGACTTTCAGGGTAAGTGTGAACCGTCAAATGACTTTTGTCCAAATGCGCCACAATGGCATCACCCAGCGGCCCTGGCGCTTCCGTGTTGGAGACATTAGCACTATCGATGGCTTCTTCACTTATGAGCATGGTGACACTGGCCCCCTGAGGATCATAGTCCTGACGGGCAATATTCAAAATATTCGCACCAATGATTTGAGTGACGTCTTTGAGTATATTGGTCAAGCGTTCGGCATTGTAGGCCTCGTCAATATATTCGATATAGCTTTGTCTCTGTTCTTCGGTCCGAGTGTAGCAAATATCGTATATATTAAAACTCAACACCTTGGTCAGGTTATTGAAATCTTTGAGTTTCAGCTTGTCAGATGTATTCAACCGCGTAATCTCTTTGTCTATGTGGAATCAGCTACCCACCAAGGGTGGATGGTAAATCATTTGCACCGTTACCCCATCCGGGTCCTGGCAGTAAAAACTTCTGGCACCATCACGGTGGGTCCGGGGAGCTGCTTTAATCACGACATCATGGTGTTTTAGAAAATCGTGCCACTGATCCACCTGCTCCGCATGGTTCAGTATAAATCCAATATGGTCTAATGATTGACCACCTTCGATGGACGCCGATGCGCGATGCAGCGCCAGGTTATCATTACCCGAAGTCAAATACACATTATCCGGATCCGGCCGCCACTCTACTGTCATACCCAGCAACTCGACATAAAATTTTTCGCTCGCTTCCAGATTGACCACATTTAAGGCCACGTGCCGCAATCCGGCTGTCGCATTGGGTCGTTGCACTTACTACTCCAAAACTTCAACTATTTTAAAATCATGGCTTATTTGAGCCACCTTGCCCAGCATAATGGATGCAGAACAATACTTTTCTGCCGATAAACTGATGGCTCGGCTGACATGCTTTTCGCTTAACCCCTTTCCGGCTACGATGAAGTGCACATGAATACGGGTAAAAATTTTCGGATCGGTTTCCGCTCGCTGCGCTTCGATCTCAACCACGCAATCGTCCACCGGTTGGCGGGCTTTTTTCAATATCAGAACCACATCAAAAGCAGTGCAACCGCCCAGGCCCAGCAGCAACATTTCCATGGGGCGCACCCCTTTGTTTTGCCCGCCAAAATCCGCCGGACCATCCATAGTGATGTGGTGACCGCTCCCGGATTCCCCATCAAATTCAGCGTCTTGGACCCATTTAACCCGTGCTTTCATCACCACTGACTCTTACCCCTGTAGCGGCATTTTTAAAAGCGCCTAAGACTATCATAAAAACACAGGCAAAGATGAGTTTTATGTTAATTTTTTCAGCCCAAAATCAGTAAACCTGCTTTTTTTCAGGTTTCGGGCATTAAATTTGCTTAGCCTAAAGCAGGATTTGGGTAATTTTCCCATTCCACAAAAGGTTTGGGGTTCCAAGCCGATAGATATGGACACACAACGACATTTAAGAAGGTAAAGCCCGTGACTCAAGTTGCTCGCAACAATCGACTCGGTTCGATCAAGCCGCCAGAGGAAAACAAAACGATTACGCATTTCCTGGAACACTGCCATCGGCGGCGTTACCCGGGCAAGAGCCTGATCATCTATGCCGGCGATACCCCGGACGTTTTGTACTACATCGTTGACGGTTCCGTTACCGTGTTGATCGAAGATGAATCCGGCCATGAAATTGTTCTCGCCTACCTCAATGCCGGTGACTTTTTTGGAGAGATGGGTTTATTTGGCAAAGAATCCAACCGCAGCGCATTTGTTCGAGCTCGCACTCAATGTGAATTGGCCGAAATCAGCTATGCCCGCTTCCGTCAACTGGCCGAAAGCGATCCCAAAATTCTATTTGAACTGGCGGCACAAATGGCCTTACGACTGCGCCGTACCAGCCAAAAAGTGGGCGATCTGGCCTTTATGGATGTCACCGGGCGAGTGGCACGCACCTTGATCGAATTGTGTAAAGAGCCGGACGCAATGACCCATCCTGACGGTATGCAAATTCGCATCACCCGCCAAGAACTGGGGCGAATTGTAGGTTGTTCTCGGGAAATGGTTGGCAGAGTATTAAAAAGCCTTGAAGAACAATCCCTTATATCTGCCAGCGGTAAAACCATAGTGGTTTTCAATACCCGCTAATCATTTTGTATACTCAAACGGGGAAAATCAGGCGAACAATTGCGCCAGTTTTTCCCCCGGTTGTTCCGCCCGCATAAAGGCCTCCCCCACCAAAAAGGCATTCACTCCATGCCGGCGCATTAAAGCCACATCCTCGCGAGTGTGTATGGCACTCTCCGTGACCACAATTTTGCTGTCAGGTATGCGCTCCAGCAAATCCAGCGTGGTGTTGAGGCTCACGTCAAAAGTACGCAAATTACGGTTATTTATCCCCACCAGACGAGCATCCAGAGCCAGGGCCCGCTCCAACTCCTCGGCGTCATGAACTTCCACCAAAACATCCATACCCAATTCCGTAGCCAAGTTAAACAACTCCATGAGCTTGGTATCATCCAGTGCTGCGACAATCAATAAAATACAGTCTGCCCCCAACACGCGGGACTCGAGGATTTGGTAGGGTTCCACCATGAAGTCTTTACGTAACAGCGGCAACTGACATACTTGTCGCACCTGTTGCAAATAGGAATCCGCGCCCTGGAAAAATTCCTCGTCGGTTAGGATAGACAAACAGCTCGCCCCACCCTCGGCGTAAGAACGAGCAATTTGTTGCGGCTGAAAGTCGGCTCGAATCACGCCTTTGCTGGGTGAGGCTTTTTTGATTTCCGCAATCACAGCCGCTTCACCACGCCGCTGGACGGCCTCTATGGATGCGACAAACCCCCGGCAGGGCTCACAAGATTCCACTTGTTGTTGCAACTGTCCCATGGGGACCTGCGCTGACTTTGAGGCCACCCATTGGATTTTGCTTGCCAAAATTTTTTTTAGGATATCCGGAGTTTGTGCCATGGTTGCTCTATTTTCCAGCCGCCACTAGCCGGTAAAACTCCGGCTCATGTCAACAAAAGCATCGAATTTATCACGCGCAGCACCGCTGGCGATGGTTTCCTGTGCCAGCTTAACTCCAGCCTCAAGCGTGGTACTCAAGCCGCTCACGTAGAGCGCCGCGCCGGCGTTGATGGCAACTATATCCGAAGCCGGACCGGGTGTATTATCAAAGACTTGACGAATCATCACCAAGGATTGCGCCGCGTCCTCCACAGACAAATCCGACACGTTGGTACGAGAGATTCCGAACTGTTCCGGGGTCACCATGTAGGTGTTTACTTTCCCTTCTTTCATCTCGGCGACAAATGTGGGAGCTCCGATACTGATTTCATCCATACCATCTTCGGAATGCACCACCAAAACATGCCGACTGCCCAGGCGCGCCAGTACTTTGGCCAACGGCTCCACCCATTTATTACTGTAGACGCCAATCACCTGATTTGGCGCATCCGCCGGATTGGTAAGCGGCCCCAAAACATTGAAAATGGTCCGCACGCCCATGTCACGCCGGGGGCCGATGGCGTGCTTCATGGCACTGTGGTGCTTGGGAGCAAACATGAACCCCACTCCCAGTTTTTCGACACAAGCCGCCACCTGCTCAGGACTTAGATCCAGATTGACACCGGCGGCCTCCAGCACATCGGCACTGCCGGATTTACTGGAAATAGAACGATTACCGTGTTTAGCTACTTTACCCCCGGCTGCCGCGACCACAAAAGCACTGGCAGTGGAAATATTAAAGGTCCGCGCACCATCGCCCCCGGTACCACAGGTGTCCACCACATGCGATCCGGTGACACTGACTTTTGCTGCCAAATCGCGCATAACGGCTGCCGCTGCCGCCACTTCGTCTATAGTCTCACCTTTCATGCGCAAACCCACCAGGAATCCCCCGATTTGGGCCGGTGTTGCCTCACCCGTCATTATCTTCTGCATCACTGACTGCATCTCAGCCGAAGTGAGGTCACGATGGTCAATCACCGAAGAAATAGCGGCTTGCATTTCCATAATTTATTTCCTCATTACCTAAATCACGAGACCGCGCCAACGGCCACTGCGTAACTTTCAGCCAGTATTAAATCCCAATGGCCTTAATATTGTATTAGCGAGCCAGGAAGTTGCGCAACAAATCATGGCCACATTGGGTCAAAATGGATTCGGGATGAAACTGCACCCCCTCTACATCCAACTCTTTATGGCGAACCCCCATAATTTCGTCCAAATCACCGGTGTCTGTCTGAGTCCAAGCCGTCACCTCCAGGCAATCCGGCAATGAATCTTTTTCTATCACCAGGGAATGATAGCGAGTGGCTTCAAAAGGGTTGGGCAATCCACTGAACACACCGATCTCTTTGTGAAAAATCTGCGACGTTTTACCATGCATGATTTGACCGGCATGGACAATTTTACCACCAAAACACTGGCCAATGCTTTGATGCCCCAAGCAAACCCCCAAAATAGGTACTTTACCGCTGAACTGTCGAATGACCTCGACGGAAATACCCGCTTCGTTGGGCGTGCAAGGCCCCGGAGAAATCACAATCCGCTCCGGATGTAGTTGCGCAATTTGCTCCGGAGTAATTTGATCGTTGCGAAACACTTCCACCCGGGCGTTTAGCTCACCAAAATACTGCACTAGATTATAGGTAAAAGAATCATAATTATCGATCATCAACAACATAATCACGACTCCTTGCCCTGCATCTGAAAATCATCCAATCCGGCTTCCACCAGTTCCACGGCCTTGAACACAGCCCTTCCCTTATTCATGGTTTCTTCCCACTCTTTTTCGGGAATGGAATCATAGACGATACCGGCACCGGCCTGTATGCTCAAAACGCCATCCTTGATAACGGCGGTCCTAATGGCAATAGCGGTATCCATATTACCATTCCAGCCGATATACCCCACGGCACCGGAGTACACCCCACGCTTTACCGGCTCCAGTTCGTCAATAATTTCCATCGCCCGAATCTTGGGGGCACCGCTGAGTGTGCCAGCAGGAAATGTGGCCCGCAACACATCCATTGCGCTGACGTCATTCTTTACACGACCGATCACATTAGAGACGATATGCATGACATGAGAATAACGTTCGACAATCATTTTTTCCGTTAGACGGACCGTACCGGTCTGAGAAATACGCCCCACGTCATTGCGCCCCAAATCAATCAACATGAGATGTTCTGCACACTCTTTAGGATCCGCCAACAGATCCCGCTCTAATTCCATATCCTCTGCTTCGGTAGCTCCTCGCGGCCGTGTACCGGCAATAGGCCTGACAGTAACCTCTCCGTCTTCCAAACGGGTCAATATTTCCGGAGAAGAACCCACTACGTGAAAATCACCCACATTTAAATAATACATATAAGGTGATGGATTTGTGAATCGCAATGCCCGATATAAATGTAAAGGATGCGCGGAAAAAGGAATAGACAACCGTTGCGACAAGACAACCTGCATTACATCACCATCGATTATGTACTGCTTGGCCTTGCCTACAGCATCCTCATACCCTTGCCGGGTGAAACCGGAAACAAAATCCGTTTCGTTAACGGTTTGAGCACGCCCCGAGGGCGGCAAGCAGGTGGCCTGACTTAACCGCATGGTCAATTGATCCAAACGTTCTCCCGCCATCTCAAATGCATCAACCTGACTGGGATCACAATAGACCACCATACGAATTTTACCGCTCAAATTGTCGAACACCACAACTTCTTCCGACAACATAAGCAAAATATCCGGAGTACCCAAAGTATCTTCATTGGGACAATGTGCCAAGCGTGGTTCTATATACCGAACCGTATCATAACCAAAATACCCCACCAACCCGCCACTAAACAGCGGTAAATCGGGCATATCCGGGGCACGATAACGCTGTTGAAACTGCTCCACCCACTGCAAAGGGTCCTCTACCCGAACTTCTTCGAGCAAACGCCCCTGGTGAGTCACACTAATCTCGTGACCACGAACACTCACAATGGTGGAGCAAGGTAAGCCAATGATGGAATAGCGCCCCCACTTTTCACCACCCTGGACGGATTCAAACAAATAGGAATAGGGGCCATCAGCCAGTTTTAGATACGTACTTAGCGGTGTATCCAGATCCGCCAATACTTCCCGGGTCCGGGGAATACGGTTATAGCCCCGCTCGGCATACTCGATGAATTGTCGTTTATCCATATTTAGTCACTCGAAAATTGAAATAGAGAAATCACTGCAGCGGCTCAGGCTAAACACGCCATCGACCAATCCAGCACATTATTCGTATTTCAATGTTATCTGTGTGACTCATGCGTAAACGCTAACGTAATTAGATGCTCTTCTCTGATGAAAGAGGCGTCATTAAACTTTATTAATTATCGATTCCACATTCGCGCAGCATCCAGCACACCCATGCGGCATTGCCTTAAAACTAGCACAATATTTTTCACAAGGATAGAGTCGCGATTCACCCTGCGCTACGGACAATATCCTTTAGCTGCTCCATGGAGTCTATAACCGCGTCGGGATGATAATCCCGAATATCCTCACCGTGATTATAACCATAACTCATACATATAATAGCAAAACCGGCCGCTCGAGCGGCTTTCACATCGCTTTGGGAGTCGCCGATCATAAGCGATTGTTGCGGGGACACATTAAAGTGTTGCGCTGCATGCAACAAAGGCATGGGATCGGGTTTTTTCTTCTCCAACGTATCCCCACAGATAATAACACCGAAGTCATCATGCACACCAAGATCGCGCAACAAAGGCAGAGTGAACTGCTCCGCTTTGTTGGTGACACATCCAAGGGCCACGCCCAGCGACTTGAGATAGTCCAGCCCCTGTTTCACACCAGGATACAAAACACTGCGCTTACTGGTATTCTCTGCATACAACTCCAAAAACACGGGGTACGCTCGATGGAATACTGCATCATCAGGCTCACCATCTAACTGCCCGATCAGAGCTCTCCGAACCAACCGCTCCACGCCGTTCCCGACCCAATTACGCACGGCAGACTCCCCTCGAACCGGTAAGTCCAACTGCCGCATCATTTCATCAACACAAAATGCCAAGTCCGGCACGCTGTCCACCAACGTGCCGTCTACATCAATGAGTACCATTTCCGGACTAAACATCAGACACCCTACTCTTTTTATATTTGATCGAACGCGCGTCAGGATTATTTGGAAACCTGATCCAATTCAGCGCGCATTGCATCAATGGTGGCCTTGTAGTCTTCTGTATTGAAAATGGCAGAACCGGCAACAAAAGTGTCAGCGCCCGCTTCAGCGATCTCACGAATATTGTCCACTTTTACACCACCATCAATCTCCAGCCGAATATTGTAACCGCTTTCATCAATAATCTTGCGAGCCTCACGCAACTTGGCCAAGGTAGCCGGAATAAACGCCTGACCGCCAAAACCTGGGTTGACTGACATCAACAACACCATATCGACTTTATCGATGACATATTTCAAATGCTCCAGGGAAGTTGCCGGATTGAAAACCAAACCGGACTTGCAACCACAATCCCGAATCAATTGCAGACTTCGGTCGACGTGCTCTGAACCTTCAGGGTGAAAAGTAATATAGCTGGCTCCCGCTTTTGCAAAATCGGGAATAATGCGATCCACAGGCTTAACCATTAAATGGACATCGATAGGAGCCGTAACGCCGTGCTTGCGCAATGCTTCACACACCAGTGGACCGATGGTGAGATTCGGCACGTAATGATTATCCATTACATCGAAATGGACAATATCCGCGCCAGACTCAAGCACATGTGTGACCTCTTCCCCTAAACGAGCAAAATCCGCTGATAAAATAGAAGGCGCAATTAAATAATCCGACATGAAAAACCCCTTTATTCACATTCACTTCCTGTATGCCAGGAATCTTAACCGGTAAATAGAACAGCGCACTTTACAACATAATGGGGGATATTTCAGCCTTTATTGAATCAGGCCGACTCAGAGTGGTTTTTTGAACTATACTTTCTTTTAATTTCAATATCTTATACAGGCAATGAGAATACTCTTACCCTACTTTTTGGGCGTCAGCATGACAACTACAAGCCTGCAATGCCCTGGTGCAGACCACCTGGACGAAGCCGCTTTAAGTCGGACCCTGGAACAATCCGTCGCCACACAGGCTCTTCCAGGAAAAGCACTTTGGCTCAAAACAGCCGCATCGGAGTTTCTTAGCCTCTATATTCCCAGCTCAAAACACCCTCAACGCGGAGGCATCATACTTCTGCATGACAACCAGACGCACGCCGCATGGCCGCAAGTGATACAACCCTTGCGCACCCAACTGCCGCACCACGGCTGGAGCACCTTGTCACTACAATTACCTACAAATACCACTATTACTTCAGCAAATGTCGAACAATTGAAAAAAAACTGTGCAGAGCGCATTGACAGCGCAATCGAGTATTACAAAAGCCAAGAAATAAAAAATATCGTGTTACTGGGATACGGCACTGGAGCCACATTAGCTTTGGCCTATGAGACACAAAAACCCAGAGCAGTCATCAGCGTGAGCCTTGCCCCCTTAACGGACCAAACCCCAGTGGAAATACCGAAAAAAACTCCGGTATTGGATATCGTTGCAGCGTTGACGCCCAAAAACCAACTGATCCTGGCGCAAACCCGCAAATCCATTACCCAGAAAACCCGTCATCCGGCTTATTTCCAACGGATTATTCCCGGCTCCAAACGTTCTTACGACAACACCGAGGGAATTTTACTTAGCTATATTCGAAGCTGGCTGGCGCGCTATGCAGTAGAGTAATACTCAAAAGGAAGGAAAAATCAAAAATGGCGAACTTCACGAATGCGTTCATAGGCAGCCCGAATTTCACGGGTTTTGGCTTCTGACATCTTCAAAATCTCATCCGGCAGACCCTGGGCCACCAATTTGTCCGGGTGGTGCTTGCTGGTCATGCGACGATAAGCTGCTTTGATTTCCGCATCACTGGCACTGGGCGTGGTATTGAGAATGGCATAGGCACTTTCCAACCCTACCCCGCCGGACTCGGCATGCTTTTGTTTACGGACACGCTGATACTCTTTCTTAACCAACTGCTCAATGCGATCGTAATCCGTATGTGCGAAATCCAACTGATAGCAAATATTCAGTATGATCTGCTTGGCAAGCGGGGTCATTCGCGCCTGATAAAAAGCGGCATATAATTGTACCTCCACAAACATTTCCAACAAACTGGGTTCGTGGCGACAAGCAATATAAAACTGGCCAACAATATTTTGTAATGGAAAATCGTCTTGCTTGCCCTGATTAAACAAACGCAAGGCATCGCCTCGACGCGCTATACTCAAATTCATACGATCCATCAGATGCTTGACCATCTGAACTTCTTCGTCCTCGTCGCGAGTCATGCATCGGGAAATATAGCCCATAATGGAAAATACGGCAGTGATAAATTCCGGCTGGATTTGTTCCATTTCCTCTGTGGAAATGCGGATAAATTTTAACGGCTGCTTGCCCCGTAAGGTCTTATCCAGGATGTGCCCGATAATCAGGCCCAACACAGCCCCCAGCACAGCGCCGAACAAATAACCGCAAAACGCGCCGATTATTTTCCCCCAATAATTCACTCCGACCTCTTTATTCACTGAGACAGACAATACGGTCAGGCTTTAGCCTACCCACCTGTTTTTATTTGAGTTTCCCCGGACAATTCCGGCGCCGGCGTAATGTTAAAGCCGCTGTGGGGTGGGTCCCGATCCCTGGAGAATGTGAATGCTTTTCCTTATTTTTTCCGCCCTTTAGAACCGGAAGCAGGCCATGGCCCGCTTCCGACAACACCGATAAGTCTTAGAACTGAGCGTTCATGACCAGTAAAATAGCAATAACTACGATTACTGCGGCGTTTACCAGCAAAGTAACATTACGTTCCATAATTAATATCCCCCCAGATATTAGTTATTAGATTTGCGTTAATTTACATCTATTATGTCCCATGACAGCGTAAAGAAATGCTGACACAATACATCTTGCCAACACTAGCAGAAAATTTAATGAATTACCATGGAGCGAGCACCACTTTCGATGCGACACAGACCCGGGGAAAACTTTAAATATTTCCACCAAATCCCATATTTTTTTTACACAAACAATACGTTACGAGCTAAAATCAAGAGTACTTACTTTTCCAGTGATCCCAGATATGAGCCAAACCAGTGACCAGGAATTTATCACGCTGTTTCGAAATTCAGCACCTTACATTAATAAATTCCGAGGAAAAACCTTTGTTATTGTCTTCAACGGTGAAACCATAGCGGCAGACAATTTCCCGCATTTGATCCACGATTTCGCCCTGCTCAACAGTCTGGGCATCAAATTAGTACTGGTCCACGGCGCCCGACCCCAAATTGAACAAAAACTAAACAATATGGACGCCGAATTCCAATACGAAGGCGACGCACGAATCACCGACAGCACAGCCTTACTTTGCGTTAAAGAAGCAGTGGGCTGTATTCGCCTGGAAATAGAATCGCTGCTATCCATGGGATTGGCCAATTCCCCCATGGCCGGCGCCAAACTAAGAGTGGCTGGAGGCAATTTTATTACCGCTCAGCCCTATGGAATCCGTGATGGCATCGATTTCCAACATACCGGCGAAGTGCGAAAAATCGACATCGATGCCATACAACAACGCCTGGATGCTGGCGCCATCGTCCTTTTATCCCCGGTGGGCTACTCGCCCACCGGCGAGATATTCAACTTGCTTGCCGAAGACGTGGCCAAAGCGACCGCTGCAAGCTTAAAAGCGGACAAGCTTATTTATCTAACCGAATCGGGCTTGTATCGAGACGGACAAGCTGTAAAAGAATTGTCGGTCGCCGAAGCGCAGATGCTTCTGAACCAGCAACCCAAAGAGACCCAACACCTGTTACGGGATGCTATTTTTGTTTGTAACAACGGCGTAGCCAGAGCACATATCCTGGAGCGGCGTATTGATGGCGTCCTATTACAGGAGCTGTTCACCCGTGATGGCGTGGGCACCTTGATCAACTCCGACCTGTATCAAGGCAAACGTCAGGCAACCATAGATGATGTCAGTGGCATATTGGAGTTGATCGAACCACTGGAACAAGAAGGTATTCTGGTGAGACGATCCAGAGAGAAACTTGAAATGGAAATAAGCCGGTTTTATGTAACGGAAAAAGACGGCATGATTATCGCCTGCGGAGCAGCCTACCCATACCCGGAACAAAACACAGCGGAGCTGGCTTGTTTTGCAGTACACCCGAACTACCGCAAACAGGGTTTAGGGGATGAATTGCTGGAATACATTCAAAACCAATGCACACAACAAAACATAACCACTTTGTTTGTGCTATCCACCCATACCGCTCATTGGTTCCAGGAACGGGGATTTGTACCGATGGATCTTACGGATCTACCCGTGGAACGCAAACGCCTGTACAACTACCAAAGAAAATCCAAGATGTTTAGGAAAACTCTGGCGCCATCGCTCGTTTAACTCAGTTCCTGGTAATTTTAAATTGGTAAGAACCGTAACGGCCGGCCGCTGCCGGGCGATTGGGATTCGTACTAATTTGCACCCAATATGGCGCAGACAGCAGCGGTTGAAACGTGAGCACGGATGAGAGCATAGTCGCATCATTGTGGACCCGGCACGGACTGTCAAAGGGGTAACAATACACGGTACCGGGACGGTCATTGTTCTGCATCGGTTCCCCTGAAGCGCCAAGTACGAGGTTGCCATTTGCATCCAAAATACGGATAAAAGTATCGGCACCGTTGCTCAACCCTAATGTTTCAACGGTGTAACTGGATCCGGCTACCGCATCGAAACGAAAAAGATCCATATCTACCTCACCGTTGACTCCATACAAAGTCCGCACCGCTGTAGTACAAGGCTCCGGTTCGCACACCACCACCGTGTTTGCTGCTGGTAACGTGCTGTCATTTTCAAAGCTGTCATCTATATAGAACACTTGACGATCCTGAAAAATTCCCTGCACCAAGGCCATTTCATCACTACCGGGAAACCGGTGTTGCATCCAGCCATCCCAGAACGTCTCCAGGGTGGCCACCCGGTTATTTGCGGCCATATAGGTCACCACCGTATCCCACCAGGACCGGGAACCGAACTGAGCATCCAATTGGTTGAGAATTTTGGCAACCGAGACTTCACTGGTGGAATACACAAAACAGTCTTTTCCCATGGAACAAAACATGGTTGACGGGGCTGCCATATCCAGTGAGATCGCCGCATAGGAACCGGAGGTATCGATAAAATAAGATGTCGCCAGCGTTGGCGGAATCGATAGGCGATCGGAATCATTTTGACGCAACCAGGATTTTACAGCTCCCGGCATAAAACCTCCGAATCCCTCACTCCAGGCCAGGCGGATATCGCTGTCGTTTTCAGAAATATAGTGCCGACCGCCAGGTGAATGCAGTATGCCTAAGGCAGACTCTAAATAATGTCCAAACTCATGGTATAAAACATCATCGTCGTACTCATCCGTATCACCACCGCTTTGGTAGCCCCCCAACAAATACACACCGGCGCCCTGAGGACAGTTACTGCTTTGAACACTTGAAGAACAAAAATAAGTTCCGTATCGGTTGGATTGGGGTTGCCAAAAAGCCCGTAAAGGGGGCATGGGTTGAGTAGAAAGACCGGAAATATATCCCGTAGCATTGAGATACACATCCAGAATATTAAATGCCCCGGAGATAAGATGATCCGAAGTAATATCCATATCCAGATTGACCGGATCTCCCCCCGCACTGTCTACCGATTGACGCATGGCATATAGTTCGCCCGAGTGATTTCGAACCTCTATTGTGGAACCGGTCTGCGCTTCAGCAAAAGCCAAGACCCGAACATACATATATTCCGCTCCGCCTCGCAAGGAGTAAAAACCGTTCTCATCGGCTACCGCTCGATCCAGGACGCGGCCGTTTCCGGAAACCAGTTCCACCCGAGCGAAACGCACCGGTTTTAGAAAACGTTCTCCGGTAAAGCCGTTGGAACTGTATTCCTTATCCTCATAGCGCACCTGCCCTTCCACCGACAGCGGAGTATAAGTTTTCTCATCTTCACCACAAGCACTGAGTAGTAGAAAACCAAAAACAAACAGCAATCGCATGATCGTCATAAGCGTCAATCCAGGAAAAATTCTCGAATGACATCACCATCCGCTGCAGTTACCCTGTGGCCTCGCTGCATAAGACTGTTATCATCAGCTAGTTTTCGGATAGGTGTCGATGCCTGATATACAGCCACTGCAGTCATCTGTTGTAGGGTCACGGAATCAACAGCAGAAACCCGGACAAACACCTGCCCGTTAACCGGTAAGGCCATGGACAGGCGCAACTGTTTTTCCTGACCTTTCGACAGCCCGCCTTGCCATGTCAGCGGACCGCTGTGTGTCACAGTTCCAGGCGGAACCTGCACATCCATATTGACGGAAACGGCATCAACTTCCATTTGGGCACTAACGACCAATTGAATCGGTTCGCCCGGTGTTACGGGTTGCTCCGCCCATATGCTCACTTGCACCGGAGACATGGGCTTGGCCTGCAGTGGTGCCACCTGAGCAATTAGCCCGAAAACAAGGAATAAACCTACAAAAACATTCAATTTGATCATTTTATGAACAACCGCTCCCTGCACTGCTTCACTAAGGACACGCCCGGCGGACGTAATGAAATTTCACAGTAGGTATCGGGTCACAAAACTCACACTTGAGCCTGAGGCTAAATTTTTATGTTATGGATACAATTGGGACTCTCGATTAGCAACTCAACTTTTAGAAAAATGGTTTACAATGGTTCAAGGCCATAAATAACAGCGGGACTTTCTATCTATGCAAATACTGCCTATGCAAACAGTGCGTACCAACTTTTTTCGCTTTTCACTATTTTCTTTGATATTAGCGCTTTGTTGTAACACAGCCATCGCCGCGGTTTCCCAAGACCCCACAATTAGCTGGAAAACCATGCATACACCTCACTTTTACATCCACTACCATGATGGTGAAGAGGCTCTGGCCAAAGAAACCGCTGTCATAGCAGAAAGGGCGCACCAGCGCCTGAGCCAATTTTTAGACTGGACCCCAAGCAGCCCAACTGAGTTGATATTGACAGACCGAATGGACTTTACCAACGGTTGGGCGACCCCTTTACCTCGAAACACCATGAATATTATTGTGAGCCCTCCGGACGATGTGGGTGTACTGGACGATTACTCCAACTGGCTGGAATTGCTTATCACCCACGAATACACTCATATTTTGCACATGGATAAAGCCACCGGGGCTTCCGGAGTATTCCGTAAAATTTTCGGTCGCCTGTTTAGTCCATTTCTCGCTGCCTTTCCTAATGCCTATCAACCCAGCTGGGTATTGGAGGGTTTGGCCACCTATACTGAAACCGACACAGAGAAAGGAATTGGCCGCGGCCAAAGCAACTCATTCAAGGCGTTGATGCGCATGGAAGTGGAAACCGGGGTGAAACCCATCACTCAGGTAAACCAACCCATGGTGACATGGCCCGCCGGTACAGCACGCTATTTGTATGGCGTTTATTTTATGAACTTTATTCGCGATACCTACGGCGAGGAAAAGCTCAGGGAATGGATTCACAACTACAGCAACAATCTATTACCGTTTTTTATTAACCGAAATGCCGGACAGACCTTTGGTAAGTCTTTGGGTCGCTTATGGCCTGAATTTGAAACCTACGTGCAGAAACAATTCCGTCCCCAGCTGGAGCACATTAAATCCCAAGGCTTGGTCGCGGGCACCCAACTCAGTCAAACGGGTTACTACACGGGCGCACCCCGCAGCCTGCCCAACGGCGATATATTTTATGTTCAAGATGATTTTTTAAGCCATCAAAAATTGATGCGAATCAAACACAACTCCACCACGCCCCAGGTGGTAGCCGAAGTTGAAACCGACCGCTACGACGTGCATCCGACGGCCGGAATCATTATGGCCCGACTGGACTTGTTCAATAACGCCAGTTATTTTTCCGACCTGCATCACATCGACATTGAAACGGGGCGCCAGACCCGTCTGACTTCGGAAAAGCGTTATATTTACGCCACATGGAACCCACAGGGAGACCGCATCGTAGCAGTACATAACCATCTCAGTGAAAAAGCCCTCCATTTACTCGATGCCAATGGCAATTATCTGGACACCCTATGGAGTGGTAAAGACAAAGTCGTGGTATCCCAACCCGATTGGTCTCCTGACGGCAAAACCATCGTCGCTTCCGTTTGGCGACCCGACAGTCAATGGAATCTTGAAGCCTTCTCCTTAGCAGAAAAACGTTGGGTGAAATTAACTCAAACCGCAGACATTGAAGCTCAGCCACAATTCACGCATGACGGCAAATCAATTATATTTTGCGCCGATTATGATGGTGTTTACAATGTAAGAAAACTGGATCTGCTGAGCGGTAAAACGGAGCAGTTGAGTAATGTCCTGGGGGGCGCTTTTGCGGCCGTACAGCACGGTGAAGGCCGGGGCATTGTCTATATGGGGGTCAGCGGCAAAGGCTACGATATTTACAAAATTGATGATAGCAAGGCCATTACGCCTGTCGCTTATCAAGAACCTGCCAAAAAACACATAAAAAGTGCCTTGGCCAATACCGAACCGAATAGCGTCTACAATCCTGACACCGCCGCAGTTAGTGATTACAACGGTCTGACACGCTTAACCCCTACTTCGTGGTTTCCCATATTGTTTTATACTCCCGACAATGCGGGTGTAGGTATTACCACCTGGGGAACAGACCCATTGGAGCGCCACTATTACGAATTTAGCCATGCTTACGATTTTAAACAAAAATATTCCGAAGGCTATCTCGATTATATTTATGATCGCTGGAATCCAGCATTGAAATTATCCGTTCTGCGTACACCCAAGTATTTTCTCAACAGTAACGATGAAGCAATACGCACACGCATATCAGAAACCTTAAGCGCGGAATTGATTTACCCTATATTAAAACGCAACCAACAATTGTCCCTGCATCTCGGAGTATTGCAGGATAAGGAAAAAGATGTCTGGCGGGATCCCTTTGTTCCTCCACAAGGTGAAACTTTATCAAAACTGGCGGGTGCTGCCATTACGTATAATTCTTCTAAATTCTACCCCCGGGCCGTCAGCCCCAGCGAAGGTATGCGTTGGCGTTTGGTCGCTGAAGACTATGATACTTTTGACAGTGACCATACGGGCCAAGTCTATACCGCGGATATACGCGCCTATTTCGATTTAGGTCACCGCACCGCCATGGCCTTGCGCTTAGCCGGCGCCAGCAGCACCGATGCCCCCAAGCTCTTTTCCTTAGGCGGTGTAAATGATGGTTATACCATGGCGTCACCTGCTAACAGCGTATTTGCTTCCAGCCGCGAACTGTTTAATCGGCGCAGCTATGCCCTGCGAGGTTACAAAGAAGGTCTTACGGAGCTGTCCGGAACTCATATGAGCCTGTTTGAAATGGAGGTAAGATTTCCCATTTACACAATGGAACGGGGGAGCATGTACTCCATACTGATCTTTCCCACCGGCATACACAATATTTACGGTCGTGCTTTTTACAATGTCGGGGATGCCTGGAACGACAGCATCGAGGCGGCCGATTATAAACAAGGTACCGGTTTCGAAGTGAATACAGAAATTATATTAGGCTACATGTTCCTGCTGGACTTACGTATCGGTGTGGCGCACGGTTTGGACCCGGATTTAGGAGAAGATATGGCCTACGTTTCCGTGGGAACCACGTTCTAACCGGACCGAGCGGTGAATCCACGCACGAAACCGCTCGACACAAGGCAACAAAAGCAAGGACAGATACCGGGCCCTATCAACGGCCCGGTCTCACCAAGCCTCCCAATCCCGATGACTCCAGGATCCCGTTCAAGTGATTGCGAACCTGATAGGCATGCTCGAACTCTAACACTTCACTCAACAGGCGCCTTGCCCGACTGGTGGTAAAATTACGGATCACCCATTTGATTCTGGGTAAGTTGGCCACACTCATACTTAAGCTGTCATATCCCATACCCACGAGCAAAATCGCAGCGGCCGGGTCACCGGCCATCTCTCCGCATATGGATACGGGTTTGTGCTCTCTATGCGACCCTTTGACGATTTGCACCAAAGCCTGAAGCACGGCTGGGTGCAAGGAATCGTATAACTCCGCAACCCGGGAGTTGTTGCGGTCAACCGCCAGTAAATATTGGGTCAAGTCGTTGGTACCAACAGAAAGGAAGTCCACACGCCGAGCAATAGACTCGACTTGATATACCGCCGATGGCACCTCTATCATGACACCTACTTTGGGCATGTTAATACCGGCATTTGTCTCTCTGAGCTCCTCAAAAGCCCTTTTCAATAGCGCCAACGCATCGTCAACTTCACCGACGCTGTTCACCATCGGCAACAACAGTTGCATATTGTCCAGTGATTCATTAGCCCGTAGCATGGCACGCAGTTGCACCAGGAAAATTTCCGGATGATCCAACGAAATCCGAATCCCCCGCCAACCCAGAAAGGGATTATCTTCGGTAATTGGGAAATAGGGTAAAGCTTTATCCCCCCCCACATCCAGAGTGCGTATGGTTACCGGTCCCATCTCGAAGGACTTAAGCAGTTCGCGATAAATGAGATATTGTTCCTCCTCACCGGGAAAACGATCTCTCACCATGAATGGAAATTCTGTGCGATATAAACCGATTCCCTCAGCTCCCACAAATTCGGTGGGCACAATATCCGCCAGTAGACCGCTGTTGACATGCAAGGGCACGTGCACACCGTCCGGTGTGACCGAAGGCAATTCCTGCAACGCTGCCAGATCTGCCGACAGCTCTTTTTCTTCCTGGGCCAGGCGCTGAAATTCATCACAAATGGCTCGGGTAGGCTCTACATACACCTGCCCACTGTAACCATCTACCACCACACGTTTACCATCGATGCGACTGACCGGTAGATCCACCCCCATGACGGCCGGAATCCCCATGGCACGGGCCAGTATGGCGACATGGGAAGTGCGCGAACCCGCCACGGAAACGACACCGGTGATGTGGTCCACGGGAATTTCCGCCAACATGGAAGCGGTTATTTCCTCACCCACTAACACAGTCCGGTCCGGCAAATTTAAGGGACGGCGACTGCCGCCACTTTGCAGGCGTGTGAGGATGCGTCGTCCCAGATCGCGTATGTCGGTGCTACGCTCTCGCAGGTAGGGGTCTTCCATCTCATCGAACACCTGGATGTGCTCTTTGATAGTGTCCCTCAAGGCGCCCGAGGCCCAATTCCCCTCCCGGATCCTCTGTTCCACTCCATTGATCAAGGTATCGCTGTCCAGCATGAGCAAATAAGCGTCAAACAAAGCCCGGTCTTCAGCCGGTAGAATGCCGACCAAACTGCTGAGGAGCTCCCCTATGTCTTCGCGCACCCCCTGCAACGCGGTTTGAAATACTTGGATTTCATCCTCCACGTTGTCAATCTTACGATCAGGAACAGCACTCAACTCGGCCGAAGAATACAAGACGAAGGCATCCCCCACGCCCACCCCCTGCGCCCCAGGATGCCCCTGGTAGGGCTCTACACTACGCAGGGAGCCTTTCTGTAGTCCATCAATGCCGCCACTGGCTTCGGCATGGGCTATCGCTCCGGCAAGTTGTGCCGCAATTGTGATTAAAAAAGTGACAATGTCTTCATCAAATTTCTGTCGCTGATGGCGCTGCAACACCAGGACGCCCAGCAATTTTCTGTGATGAATGATGGGAACACCCAGGTAGGCATGGAAAACCTCCTCTCCGGATTGGGGGACGTATTTAAAATTGGGATGACCCGCTGCATCGGCAATATTCAGCACCTCTTCTTTTGCCGCAACCAGTCCTGTCAAGCCCTCCCCAAATTCCAGACGCACGTCGCCGACAGCGTCAGGGTTCAGTCCATTGGTTGCCATAAGCACATAGTGCTTGTGCACATGATCCGTAAGATAAACCGAGCATAAATCCACACCCATCGCTTTTTTTACACGATTAACAATGATATCCAGAGCCTGTTGTAAATCTCTGGCATTGTTCACGTCTTGCACGATTCGACGAAGTGTATCTAACATGGACTATAAAACCACGGTTCCCGGAAAATGTTTTTAAGGATATACGGTACTGGGCTGCTAACAGTGGTCCGCAATCAAAACTCCATATGCATTGTTGTGAGCACTCAGAATTGCTGAGGCATTTTGTTGGCATGGATTGGTGCGTTGGATTCCTGTAAGGGTTGTTTCAGCAAGGGAGCCAATTCCGATAAGGCTTTCTTATAAACGTCTCGCTTAAAGGACACCACTTCTTTTAATGGATGCCAATAATCAACCCAACGCCATCCATCAAATTCGGGGCTCTCAGCCGCATCCAGGCGCACGTGGTGCTCGCTGCCACACAAACGCAATAAATACCAAATTTGTTTTTGTCCAATGCACAAGGGCTGTTCGTCGTGGCGCATCAACCATTTGGGCAGGCGATACCGTAACCACCCCTTGGTAGACCCCAACAAATGGACATGCCGGCGCTGCAAACCCACCTCTTCCCAAAGCTCCCGATACAAAGCCTGCTGCGGCGATTCGTGGCGCTTGATACCCCCCTGGGGAAACTGCCAGGAATCCTGACCAATACGGCGTGCCCACAGCAACTTTCCTTCTTGGTTGCTGACAATTATCCCTACATTTGATCTGTATCCGTCGCAATCAATCACTGAATTATCAACCATTTGTTATATAATATGGATTTTTTCACAGCCATACGGTTTAATGCAAATCCGTATCTCTTTGATTCAAAAACATATAATTATTCTTTCAAGAAATATTAGCACTAAATCGAAAAAAATTCTGAGTTTTCACGAGGAGAAACCATAGTGAGTCTTGCCATTTTCGACCTGGACAACACTTTGATTGGGGGGGATAGCGACTATTTATGGGGCGAATTCCTAGTGGAACAAGGTTTGGTCGGCGACAGTTTTTACAGTGAAAACCAGCGTTTTTATGAGGCCTATAAAAACGGCACCTTGGATATTTATGAGTTTCTGGAATTTAGCTTAAAACCCCTGTCACAACACGACATGCCCACATTGACCAGTTTACACCGTCAATTCATGGTGAAAAAAATCCAACCTATCCTGTTGCCGGCAGCCCGGTCGTTGCTGCAAACACACCGCGAAAATGGTGATACCCTGCTGATTATCACTGCCACCAACCGTTTCGTTACAGCGCCAATAGCAGCGGCGCTGCAGGTACAACATCTGTTAGCCACCAATCCGCAAATCAAAGACGGTCGTTACACCGGCAAGGTAGAAGGAATCCCCTGTTTTAAAGAAGGAAAAGTACAACGCCTACAACAGTGGCTATTGGAAAACCAACTGTCGATGGATAACAGTTGGTTTTACAGCGACTCCCACAATGACATTCCTCTCTTGGATCATGTGACCCATGCCATTGCAGTTGACCCGGACCCTGAATTACAACGCTACGCTGAAGAAAAACACTGGAAAATCATGAGCCTGAGATAAACACCCAAGACGCAGGGATTCCATTAGATAATAACGTCCATGGTGTTTTTATACAGTGGCACAGAACTCAACTGCTGTGGCACATCGTCTAACCAGTCTAACAGGGGCTGCCATTGTTGAATGATCATTTGCACCCGGGTATCGCGTATTTCCTGCACCCCCAAACCTTCAACAAAGGAATGCACATAGTACTGACTGTCCGCCAGTGCGGTAAGAAAGGGCAAATCCAGATCGTCTAAAAAGGTACACAATCCACGATAGACACGGGTATTGTCCTGGACTTTATTGCCAACCACCGCCAGGCGGGTCAAATTGGAAGACGCGCTGGAACGACGCGTTTTTATTTTCCCTAAGGTAGTAATTTCTTTAATAAAATTAATTGCCACATGGACATCAACGGGCGACGGTAACACCGGAATAATAATAGTATCCGCTTGACGGATGTAGTCCGCTAACTGCGCACCTGCGAGGCCGCCCGGTGTATCGATGACAATGCAGTCCACGTCTTTTGGCATGCGCATTTGCCAGCTGCGGGTGACTGTGACTTTTTTGCGGTGTGCCTCCACCCCATGTATAGGTGGTACATCTTTGGGCCGGGTATGTAACCAACTTAATGCGGAACCCTGCGGATCGTAATCAAACAAAGCAGGATAGCGCCCCCGATTGGCCAAACAGGCGGCTAAATTTGTGGCCAGCGTGGTTCTACCACTGCCGCCTTTTGCGTTCAAAATTATGATTTTATGCATAAGCTATTGTATTCAAAAGAGTTGATTAAAAATCATTGAGTAAAAACCAAAGGATGATGTTGCAGCACGTAAGTGCCGGCAACAGAACTCTTTAGTAGCATCGGCATGTCTGTTCTAAAAGTTAACCCAGAAAGACACAAAAAATCCAGCTTTGGTTCACAGAACCCAAATTTTTGCTTTTCGTTTGCCTGAATCAGCTGTTTTCGACTTCATTCCTACTGCTCCTCGGAGGGCATCGTTCACGGCCTGTGTGCTATGATGCCACTGGTACCTCGCTATACTTGCGCTATGTCCTTGGCAAGAACCACAAAACCGGGTATTTTGCCCTTCAATGGAGACAAAGCATGGGCAATCGGCTCTCTAAAATAGTGACAAAAACAGGTGACCAAGGCGAGACCGGCTTGGGTGATGGTTCCCGTGTGAGCAAGAACCATGCTCGCGTGGAAGCCTTGGGCGATGTAGACGAACTTAATAGCAGCTTGGGTGTTTTACTCAACTTTGTCACCGATGCCGCCATGAGTAAACTACTGCTGCAAATCCAACATCATTGCTTTGATCTAGGCGGCGAGTTAAGCATGCCGGATACACATATAATCAGTGCCGCACATACGCACTTCCTGGAAACCTCATTGGAACATTACAATTCCACCTTACCACCACTAAAAGAGTTTATCCTACCCGGCGGTAACACAGCAGCCTCTTTCTGCCATCTGAGCCGTGCCATCAGTCGACGAACTGAACGAAGAGTGATCGCTTTATCCCAGCTCGAAACGGTTTCCCCGCATGTGAAAACGTATTTGAACCGTCTATCCGATTTACTGTTTGTGTTGGCCCGAAACTTAAACCATCAGGGTAAGAATCAGGAAACCTACTGGCATTCACAACGGGCCACAACCTAAGCCCGGTTACTAAAGTTTAAAACAAAGCTCAAATAAGTCCAGTCTCACATTGTTGTAACAAAAAACCCCTCTAGGTACCCGTCAAGTTTCCGATATGCGCTATGAAGGTAAGTTTTTTTGTGAGGAATCATGGCTATCCCCGGTATTCAAACAGGCCTTAACGGCATCCACAATGGTCTGGACAATCTAAAGCGCGATGCTCATGAAATAGCCACCGCCAGCGCTAAAGGCAATGAAGACCCCGGCGACTTAGCCCGGTCCCTGGTAGATCTAAACACCGATCGCACCCAGGTACAGGCGGCTGTAAAAGTTGTACAAGCCGTGGACGAAAGTTTGGGCACCTTGTTGGACGTATTGGCATAGGCAATTGGAAGTACTTGCCCCAATCAACCTCAAACCTAAAGGTTTGTATACTGACATTTCGCAAAGACCATGGACTCAAGTATAAACGTTAATCAATTTAATCCTTATGCCCACAAAGCGACTCAAGCAAAACCGGGGGCTGCGCCAATCCAAGGCCAGGACCCAAAGCAGAGTCAGACGCAGGCACCCGCCGCTGATGCACGGCAGGACAGCAAAACCCAACAACCAAACCCCTTATCAACGGAGAAAGACAAACCGACGGGCGACACGGTAACCCTAAGTCGCGCCGACGAACAACATCTCGAACGTCTGAAAACCCGCGATGATGAGGTGCGGCGCCATGAAGCCGCCCATCAAGCGGCCGGCGGCAATCTCACGGGCGCAGCCCAATACACGTACACCATGGGCCCCGACGGCAAACGCTATGCGTCCGGTGGCGAAGTGAGCATCGACACCGGCTCGGTAGCCAACGATCCTCAGGCCACCGTTGCCAAAGCGCAAAGAGTCCGCAGGGCGGCTTTAGCACCCGCTGCACCATCCGGTCAGGACCGGCAAGTGGCCGCGCAAGCCGCGCAAATGGAAGCCGAAGCCAGAGCACAACTCAACCAAGGAGAAACAAACACCCAGTCGGGATTCAATCCGGTCGGCTCTGAAGGCTCAGAAAATGCACCACAGCAAGGAACAATCGAAACGGGCAAAGCTAACATCATTGAGGGCAATGAGCGGACCAACAACGATCCAAAAGAAACCGAATCTCCGTCATTGGCCAATACGGCACTCAATCGCCAACGCCTGAACCACAGCTATGAAGCTATTACTGATTCACGCTCTTTAGGGCTCAATTTAGTAGCGTAGGAAAATATCAAGGCTCTGAGAGCGCGCTTGGGCTGAAAGCCCCAAGCGCTGATTCGTTTAGGAAGGCAAGAAATCCAATGGGAATGTCACCGTCAAATTCTCCGCCCCGGGCTTGGATCCGAAATTAAAACCCCTGATACGGATTTTCAGCTTTTTCTCCAACCGCGGAGAATTGAGTTCACTGGAAACAATTTCCACACTGACTACGGAACCATCTGATGCAATCACCAGTTTAAAAACAATCTTGCCGGCAATACCTGGATCTTTACGTAATTCCCGATTGTATAAGTTATAAATCTGACCTTTATTACGATCAAACACCATACTCACTTCTTCAAATGTGCGTCTGGGTTTGCCGCTGTCGCTGGTACTTGACTCCCCACCCCGCGCAGCGAGTTTTTCAATACCACTTTCCACCTTAGTCGTTTCGCGGTCTTCCAAGTCGGTGCTGCCACCCAAACCGGAGCTTATTTTCGAAGTATCAATACCGCCACTGGTGACAATCTCATCGGAAGTAATAACATTGCGGGTTACTTTCTTGGCGGATGCCCCTTTATTGGACAGCTTAGTGTTTTTCTTCAAAGCGGTCGTCAACGGCTTATCCCGAATATCGGACAATTCGTCTGCAAAGGCCATCAAACCCACAGAGGAGGCTTTTTTGCGCGCGTCGGCCCGTTTTTGCTCAGCCGTTTTTTCCGGTTTCGGCTTTGGCTTGGGTTTTGGCTCGGGCTTTTTCTTTTCCGGTTTTTTCTCTGGTTTTTTCTTCTCCGGTTTCTTTTCCGGCTTTTTCTCCACTTTGGGTGGTGGTGGTGGCGGCGGTTTCTGCCTTTCCATAACCAACTGGGCAAAACGCGGCGGTAATTCTTCCACCTTGCTGCGATCGACTTTCTTTACCGGAACCAAAGGAACAATGAAACCCAAAACTAAGGTGATCACCATGACCACAATTAGTATGCGTTTAAGCCGCTCCAACTCCTCCCGAATGATGGTCCAGGGAAGCGTAAAGGAATGATATAAGGCTGTTGCACTCACGCGTTTACCCGTTGTCCTCAGATTTCCTCATGACCGCCAAGGAAATATTGGTGTAACTGGCTTTGGTACAGGTGTACATAATCTTTTTCAAGACCTCATAAGGTATGAGCCTGTCCCCCATGATAGTGACCTCACGAGGCAAAGGTTTTCCGTCAGGTGTCTTCTTCATGGCAACACGTTTGGACAATCGTGCCAGTTCCCGTTTCAAGCCTTCAATTTCCGGATCGTCCGAGCGCGTTACAGTTTTCAGGTCCGCCACCTTAAGTCCTTGCACTACAATATCTTCGTTACTCACCATGACCACAACGGTTTCTTTGGGAAGCTTTTCCGCTGTCGATTCCGGTAATTTGATCTTTTTAGCATTGGGCAGATCCTGCACCGTTGTGGAACTCACCAACAAAAAGAACACCAAAATGGTAAATATGTCCATGAGCGAAACCATATTCAGGACCGCTTTGCTCTTGCTGCGTTTGTGATGTCGTTCCATGCGCTTGGCGCGCCGGGACATTTTCATTGAGCTCATATGCTACTGCCTCTAACCCGGAGCGTCGCCAATCGAAATAACGGGAAACAATTCCTTTTGCACCACCGTGCCCACTTCAACTACACGTACCGCACGGGAAGCATCCATTGCTTGCACCAAAGTCTCATAAGGCACTTTGGGTTCCAATAGTATGGTGATGTTCTTTTTGTCCGGAAATCGGGACTTGATTTTCAACAACAGATCAGAAACTTCTTTCATGTTGAAACCATTGGCGGTTTTCTCAAAGGTTTTAATGGGCCCGTTAATGGTTTCTGAAACGACGATTTGATCCTTGCGCAAAATCAATTCAAAGTTCATCTCTTTCTTTTGCTGTAATTGCTGCGGATTTTGCTTTTTCTGTGGCGGTAAATTCAATTCCAAAACCGTCATGTGCGAGAAAACTGCCGTAATCAGCAAAAACGGCACCAATATAACCATCAGGTTCAAAAATGCGGTTATATTCAGCTCCGGAGCTTCCAAATGAGCTCTTCTCACCCGACGCGCCATGTTTTGTCTCCGCTATTTGGATCTGGTGGCGTGTTCTGTGATGACATTGAGAAATTTAACCGTCGCCATCTCCATACTATCCACCAGTTCCGTTGTTTTGGTTTGCAACACGGCGTAGACCAGCAGCAAAGGTATGGCAGCCATCAATCCAAATGCAGTCGTGTTCATAGCAACCGAAATACTGGCTGACAGCAGATCCGCTTTGTCAGCCGGATTGGCATTTGCCACTGCGGTAAATGCTTGAATCAGACCGATGATCGTCCCTAACAGTCCTAACAAAGTGGCAATATTGGCAAAGGTGGCAATGTAGTGGGTACGTTTTTCCAAGCGTGGCAATATCTCCATCAGGCCCTCTTCCATCGCCATCTCAATATCATCACGACTGCGCGCTGCCTGAACCCGGGTTAAACCGTAAGTTAAGATTTTACCAATGTCCGCTTTGGATTTAGAGCTGATCGCCATCGCCTGGGCGTAGTTGTTGGTTTTCAATAACGGCGTTAGCTTTTGCCACATCATACGATTCGTGGCTTTGGCGTAGCTGAGATAGAGATACCTTTCCACCGCAATGGCGATACCTGCAGCCAACACCAATGAGATGGGATACATGAACCACCCACCTTCCTGAAAAAATCTGACTATTGCCGAAAAGAATTCCATACGGTTCTCCTCACAAAACACATGCTTGCACAAACAAACTGCGTACTTGTGTCGTAAAAATTATGGCTGATAAAAACTAATTCCTTATGTTTCGATCACCAAATAACGCCCGCTTAAAGAGCCAAGCGACAACAAGCTTGACAAAGCTTACATTGATCTTGACATTAGTGATCTATAAACCTAACACAACTTAGTTCGTGGAATTGAGAAAAGAATCTCATAACAGGCAACTATTCAAAGCGTTTCGGGCCTTGCGATGGTTTGCATCACGCATCAACCCTTGACCTTGTCTCATTCTCCAACGAGTAAATCCATCGCGCTTTGACATTAGAGCATGCTAGCGCGGCGCATTGTCTACCGGGTTAAGCAAGCCATAGTAATCTATTTCGCGCTTAAACACATCACGGTCCAGCACATCCATACTGACCGCGCCACTTTCTTTAACCGGAGTCGCTGCAGTGATTTTTATTTCGGAATCCTTCCAGGGCACCACGTATAACACCTTAGGTAACTCCCGTGCCCCTGTAATGGAGGTCTCATCCATATTCATTTTTTCTTCAGCGGAGGCCTGAGACAGCATAAAAAATATACTAAAAATTGAAACACCAATTTTTTTCATCAGATTCACCACGCGGTTATATTACAAAAATTCCCAGCGAAAAACAAAACACTTTAGAACTAAAACTACTTATACAGGCTTTAATTTACCGGCTCTTTATACGTCTATCCAAGTCGATTAACCACTTTTCCACTTCCTTGTCTTGCTCTTTTGACAGCTCCTGGAAACGTTCATAGTGGTTCTTGGCTTTTTTCAAACGACCCAGATACAAGTCGTACAGAATCCCAATATTCAGATGCGCCAGCGCATATTCACCATCTGCTTCCAGCGCTTTCAAATAAAAGTCTTCCGCTTCCTTAAACTTTCCCCGCCCCCGGTTAATTATGCCCAAATGGTTATAACTCACCGAACTACCGGGATTGATTTCAATGGCTTTTAGAAACGCAGTCTCCGCATCGTCCATTTTTTGCTCACGGTAGTACAGCAAGCCCAAATTGGTATGGGGGCCTGATAAATCCGGGTAATTCTTCACCAGAGTCTGCAGCAGGGTCTTGGCCTTACCTGTGTCACCATTTTTCATCGCATCCAGCGCCTCCTGATAATCAGCGCGGGCTTCCGGTGAAACATTGACTGGAACACTTGAGGCTTTTCGTATAAGAGGGGTACTCGTACTCGCCCCACTACCAAAACATCCTTGCAACAGCAGCACCAACTGGCACAGACACAGGAATCTAATTAATGGTGTCAGCAATCAACTCACTCCTTTCCATTTTTCCGTACCGCGCCGGGCGCAGGGTACGTAAAGCAATGAAACTTTTCTTAACCCACTCATCGTAAAGACCTTCGGAGGCCCTATGAGCATTGGACTCATGAATATCTATAGACTTTTCTTCAAACGGATAAGCCTGTTCCTCCAGGAGGATATCATACTGTTCCAACTCCTCCCGGGAAAGCCCGGATGGCCGTTCAGATTTCATTAATTCTTTTCCAAAATTAGAGTAAATTTCACCCAATAAGTAAACGGACGCCGTTGTTACTTCAGCAATCCCATAATTGGCAGCCTGGGTATAGGCATCCACCGCAGCTTGCATACGCTGTTTTTTCAACTTTAGATTTTCTTTAAGCGGAGCCACTAGATTAATGTTCTGGAATGAGCGCAATGTAGGCTTAGCTAAAATAAAACTGGCCTTGGCCGCGAGAAATTTTGTGCGCTCGGAACGCTCTCTATTGGCAAATTCATCCGTTTGAATAATCTCTCTCAACCAATAATGATACTTGTCCGTATTACCCCGATCTTTGTAATGTGCAGCGATTTTCTGCTTTACTTCAATAGCCATATCTACAGGACGAGGATAATTTTTAGCGTATTCCAGATACAAATTCATGGCTTTGCCGGATTCAGAGGTCCCCTCATACAACTCACTCACGTGCAAAATCATTTGCCGTTGTTTTTCGCGGTCCGATTCGCCAATCATCAGTTTCTCGAATTCGCCTGCGGCTAACAGCGGTTGCTTGTTCTGCTCATAGGCGCGGGCCAACCCACGAGTAATTTGATCCTGATGTTTGCTGCCGGGATATTTACCCCGAAATTTCTCTAAACGCTTAATCGCTTCAGCCCACTGCTCTTTTTGTAAGAAGCCCATTGCCGCGTCAAACAGCGCTGCCTGATTGGCGCTGGAATCGGGAGCTTCCTGTTCAATACGACTGAATTGGGCCAAAGCACCTTCCACATCGCCGGAACTGCGTAGCTGCTCACCGCGTTTGTAGATTGCTGCGGCAATTCGTTCCTGCATATCCAAACGATCTTTCTTGTTTTTGGTCAGCTTGAGTGCGATTTTATATGCCGATTCCGCCTCAGAGAATCGCCCACCCTGCAAATCTGCCTGAGCAACAATCAACCAGGCTGAACGGCGGATTTTATCGGGCACCTTGCCACTAAGCTCCAACACCACCCGGGCAGCGGTTGCCGCCTGATTAAACTTTTTCAGCGCGTATAATTCTTCCGCTGCCTTCATGATCACTGTAGCCGAACGCTTGTCTTTGGGAAAAGACTTGGCAAATCGCAGCGCGCTGGCCACAGACTGACGACTGGCTTTTTCTTTGTCCAAGCCGGATATTTCCGCTTGCTTGGAATAAGCCACTATTGCGGCATACGCAGCATCTGCATCCGACGTCTTATATTGGTAAGCAATGGCCTCATATTCCCGTGCCGCATCCCCATAACGCTTAGCATCCAACAACAAATCCGCCATCAACAAATGTAGCTTCGGCGTCTTGGGATTCTCCGGAAAGCTCTTTAAATACTGCTCATACCACACCAAAGCCTTGGCCGAATCTTCGAAGGATGCAGTTTTTTGCGCGGCCGCATGATAGTGCTGTGCCAGCTCCTCGATATTCTGCGCCAACTTGGGACCTAACTTGTTTTTTTGCTCTTCGGTCAAACTCTTCCAAAACGCCCCATTTACCCGGTAACGACCGGCAAAACTGGCTTTTTCTGTCAGGGCCAGTTTAGCGAACCCCCCATTGGCATAGGCATCAATTGCATACAAATCAAAGTAGGGAGCTTGTGGATGGTCGGGAAAAGCGCTGACAAACTCTCGATAGGCCTTAGCCGAATCCCGTACCCGCCCCATCCCAAGGTAGTGCTCTCCTAACGCCTTGTACAGCCTATATTCATAGGGACGACGACCATTACGGGTAAAATACTCGGAGATGACATTACCACCGCCTAATTCGTTAAAGCTCAGCAAGGTTGCCCTAAACACATCATCCAGCAATTCTTTATCACCCCGACTCAAATGCGAATCGTCCTCTCCCACTTCACCGCTGCCGCTTCTAAGCTTGCGATCAATAAGGCTCACAAAAGAATACAGCGCCTGTTCATACTCGCCTTTTTTGTAGGCCGACCAACCCCGCTTTGACAGTGCTTTCTCATAGAATGGCGAACCGGGGCTAATCACCATAGCCTGTGTATAAGCATCTTCGGCCTCATCATAGGACTGCATGGCAAACAATAACTCACCGCGGCGAAAATGAATCTCATCACGGTTGGTTATACTGGGAAATTCCTCCAGCAATCGATCCAGGGAATGCAGCGACTTGCGCGAATTACCCGCTTGTTCATACGCTCTGGCCAATCGATACAATATTTTCGGTTTGGGATTGCCGCTACGCTTAGATACGGTAAAGGCATTTTCCAGTAACACAATTGCTTTCTCGTAACTCACGCCTTGCAAATTGATCGTCTCATCCGGTTGATCCTGCGTGGTTTGCTTTTCGGTCAACTGCTCCAATTGGGACTGGTAACGCGCTTCGCTTTTTTCCAGCTCCAGATCCGCCAGTCGCGTCAACGCCTCTACACGCAGCGAATCCTCCGGATTGTTATTCATGAATTGCCAGTAGTTATCCATCACATCACTGCGCGCACTCACCACCACGGCATCTTTCTCAATCTTCACGTGAAGCTTCTCGCCCAGTGATCCCAGTGTATTCTTACCGGTGGTGTTACAGGCAGCCAAAGCGATGATTAAACTCGCTGCTAAGGGCCGCAACAGGAATTGAACCTCATTCCTTCTCATGCTTTACCCCCCAGCGTTTGGCGGAATAATCGTAGATTTGCGCCACAGAAAACCGAGCTTGATTAAAGTATCCCACCAGGCGCTTTTTGCGCTGCTCCAATTCCTTGTAGGCCAGGCGTTGCAAATGATGATTGAGCTTTTCAGACGCTAATAACACCTGCGCCTGTAGCTGATTAATTCGGGTTTGGTAGGCACCGTAATTTTGTTGATTCAGCGTTTGGTAGGTGGGTAATGTGGCAGACCAGCTTTCCAGCTTCCCCAGTGAGAATCTCAACTGCTTATAGTTAAACAAAGTTTCGGAAAACTCATAGCTGGCAATCACAGGCCACAAATAGCGCCCTTCAGGTGAATCCAGAACCTTTTTCATCGTCCAGGCACCGGTATCCGCTTCACCGGTTTCCGTTCGCAATATGCCTTCGATCAATTTACCCCCGGCGATAGCATTGGCTGCCGAGTTTATTTTTGTAATCTCTTCCTGAAAAATCAGCATCGCTTTTTCGTAGTATTGCAAAGACTGTTTATACGCTTCCAATTGACCAAAAGCATAGGGAACCGCCATTAACGCTTCCTGCACATGGGGATCGCTGGGATCTCTTTCGATCAACTGCAACCAAGGGATAAGAGATTTCTCGTGTTCGTTACCGGTGGAATAGGCTCTTCCCAAACCCAGCAGACCTCTGTTGGCATGCACCCCATCCAAATAAATTCGTTTGAGAAACGCTTTAGCTTTTTCCGGCTCGCCACTGCCCAAGTATTCATAACCCAGAACCAAATTGGCTCTATCCTTCAAGTGTTGAGCTTCGTCATCCTTAACACGCAGCTTGCCCAACTCATCCAGAATTTCCGCACTTTCCACCTTTTTACCGGTTTTGGCCAACGCCATTGCCATATTGTATTTTCCATAAACCCACCACTGCCCACCCTTGGACTCCTGCGCTAACAATCGTGAAGCTTCACTGAAGCGTTCCAGCCGCATAAGAATGAGAGCCTCCAACACCACACGTTCGGCCCGAAGCTCAGAGTCTAACTGCCCCTTGATTCTGGCAAGCGCATCCAAGGCCTCAGGATAGCGCCCCCTTTGATACTGGGTTTTCGCCAGATAAAACCAGGCACGATCGCTCACCGGTCTGGGTTGATCTTTTTCCAAAAAAGCCTCAAAGAGACTGGCCGCCTCTTGATGAAAACCATAAGACAAATACAAACCACCCAACACCAGTCCGGCTCGGTCTTGATTTTTCTTGATGCGCCCCAGTTTCTGATGGGATTGCAGTCGGGTAATGGCAGCGAAGTGCCGCCCCTGATAAGAGTCAAACAAGGATTCCTGTAAACTGGGGTCACGTAAACCGGACCACTCAATCTCTACTGCAAAGCTGTTATCACACACTAATGCCAGCAGGAACAACACCACAGAGAAGTGAAAAAACTTAACCGCTTTCATAAGTTCAATTCCACTCCTTTACCACCAAAGCAGGATAACCCTTACCCGCACTACTGACATTCAATTCCAAAACAGTCCGAGATACCCCCGAAAGAAATCGATACACTGTTTGCCGCTGGTAATCGGGATTGCGTGGTACGCGTCCCACCATGACCGCGTTAATGCTGTGCATTCCTGCCGGAACATTAGCCAAATACAAGCGGTGGCTACCTCCCCGAGTCAGCGCATGCACATCGGCTGCCGAGTATTGATATTCCGCTACAACCTTACCGTCGATTTCCAGCTGAATCAGGTCCAAGGCAAACAATTTGGTTTTGTCCATAGTGACGAGAACCAACAACTGAAATTTTTCCGGATTGTCTTCGCGCTCCTGCAAGATAGCCAGGTCGCTGCCCAAATTTAGTACTTCTTTCACCAGCAGCTCGGTCTGTTCGTCCAGAGTTCGGAACGAGGCTAACGGGGCAATGGCTGGTGTTGTGGCTTGGGGCGTACTATTTTCCCGCTCCGGATGGGACCCCGGCTCACACCAGGCAATAGCTGAAAACGCCACAGAGAACGTGGCAATTACGTATACTGGAAACTTCACCCTACGTACCCCCAAACCCCAAACACTTTAGCATATGACAAAAATGCCTTATCATTGCCCCCAACATAGCAAAACCAAACTACTTAAGTAAAATCCGTTTTACTGGTATATTTTTCAGGATTGCGCCCCAAACTATATAATGTCTTCATGAGTTGGCGCAATACGCAAGATTATGTATTTGGTTTTAAAGTAAAATTTACCAAGCGCGGAAAAGTTTCTCGGCTCTGAAACAACCATACTATTGCGTCGATAAAGATACAATACCTGATTTTAACAGCAGGGATTTAGAATTAGACATTTTTTTATAACTGTATAATAATTTTTAATATTGGAGTGGGAAAATAGTGCAAAAGTCTATTGTGGTCATTGGTATCGGTGAGATGGCAGGGGTGTTTTGTCGTGGTTTTTTAAAATCCGGTTATACGGTAATTCCGGTAACCCGTGACACAGACATCCACCAGGCGGCCCAATTTGCACCGACTCCGGACATGGTATTACTCAGCGTGGCGGAAAAAGACCTACACAGCTCTCTTGAAACCATTCCTGAACATTGGAAGCCGCAATTAGCCTTGTTACAAAATGAATTGCTCCCCAGAGACTGGCAAACACATCAACTGAACCAACCCACGATCATTTCCGTCTGGTTTGAAAAAAAGAAAGGCCAGGATTATAAAGTGCTGGTACCCTCCCCCATCTATGGCCCCAAAGCCCACATCCTTGGTGATGCCCTGACACAATTGGACATTCCCAATCGTCTGCTCAACAACGCAGAAGAGTTATTGTTTGAACTGGTGCTAAAAAATGTATACATACTCACCACCAATATTAGCGGATTGGTCGTTGGCGGCGATGTAGAAAATTTGTGGAATCAACACCGGGATCTGGCCAAAACTGTGGCCGGCGAGGTTATACAACTGCAGGAATATTTAACCGGCGCAGCACAGGACAGCAACGCCTTAATCGAAGGCATGGTCACGGCTATCAACGGCGACCCCCAACATCAATGCATGGGGCGCTCGGCGCCGGCGCGATTAGCCAATGCATTAAGAATTGCCGATGAAGCAAACCTCTCAGTCCCAAAACTGAGAGAAATCCACTCTAAAACAGTGGACTGAACGGGAATCTTCAGGCCCGGCGATTTTTCGGGCCTGGAAATTATCTTAACAAAGACTTAAGGAGCCAGCATAAATTGACGTACTCTGTTGTATCAGTCATATTAAGCGCAGCTCTCCATAGAAGCTGGATGTTGTAAAGTTGTGAACCCTCTAAAATACAGTTCGTTTAAAAAAACCGTTTATTTGACGACCGCCGTAATTATCGCCTTGCTGCTGATCTCCGCTGTCGTCAACCTGCTGGTGGTCAGAGCCCACTATACCAACTATGAAAACGAACAAATTCGGGAACAGTTGAAAAACAAGACCCTGATTATCGGCAAGCAGATCAAATTGTATAAACAAATCATAGCCAATCTGGCCGGCGAGGCCACCACACGTGATTTACTCATGTTTGGCGATACCAACACCGCTCACAACTGGGCGGTGGAAATGCGCAAATACTTACCTCAATCCATCGGCATTGCCCTGCTATCCTCCACAGGAAAAGTGTTGGGAGACCCGGTGACCCTGCGGCTGGGCCCCCAGTGCCTGACCGACCTGACTCAGTTGTCACAGGGCCTCAAAGTGGCTCACCCCCCCATTCACCGGGATATACCCGAGCTGTCGCACTATGATTTGACCACAGCAGTATTGGACGAAGACGACGTTCAAATTGGAATTCTTTTTGTCAGCTTTAGCCTGGACACGCTCAAATCCACCCTGCAAGAAAGTGTCAGTAAAGAACAACTGCTACAATTGCTGGACCATGAAGGCGAACCCATCGCCGTTGCCGGCTCTATATCCACGACACTGGAACAATACAGCATTTCCATGCCAGTCCCCAACAGCAGTTGGACCATCCAGGTCACGGAAAACCTGGCGTCTTCCTTACCCATTTATCTGACACTGAGCTTATCCAATCTGGCCACATCCATTGTGGTCATCGCGTTGATAGGCTTTTTTATCGTATATTCCTCACGAATATTTAAACACGATTACGAAAAAATACGCGATCGACTGGACCAGGTACAGGAGGGTAAATTTGACACCAATCCGCCCAATATCCATCTGAAGGAAACAGCGGAACTACTCCCCTACATTGATTATTTATCGCGGGATATACAAAAACAAAAACAAATGATCGCCAATCAAAGCTGGGTTGACGAACTAACGGGACTGCCCAACCGACGCCACTTTAACAATGAATTTGTACGCGCCTACAACTTGGCCCGCCGCGGCATCCCCATGGCCGTCGTATTAGTGGACCTGGACAATTTTCAAAAATTGAATTTGCAAGCGGGCAATGCCGCCGGTGATCAAGCGTTAAAATTATTTGCCAACACATTACAGCAATACTGCCGCAAAACCGATTTTGCTGCACGCCTGGGCGGCGATGAATTTGCCTTGTTATTACTCGATATGCAACCGGACAAAATCCGTCCTTGTCTGGAAAAATTATCTGAAACCTTTCTGGAGCAACAGGAACGCCACCCGGCAGTGCCAGACGATTTACGTTGCACTTTGAGCTGCGGTTACACCTTCATCAATGTACACCGGGATTATAATGCCGCCGCGGTATTGACCCGTGCCGATAAAACCCTGGAAACCGCGAAAACTCAGGGTAAAAACTGCGTTGTAGAAGCCTGATGATTGTTGTGTATGATCGCCGTGGCTTCACCCCGTTATTGTCTCTGGAAGAAGACAGCCTCTGCGGCTTGGATTTAAGCGGTGCCAATCTGGAAAATGCCAACTTGGTACAGCACGACCTCAGCGGCTGCGATTTATCCCGTGCCAACCTACAAGGAGCGGATCTGCGCTTAGCCAATCTCAGCAACGCCAATCTAAGCCATGCCAATTTGATAGATGCCGACCTCACCGGCGCGCGTACCGAAGGAGCCGTTTGGGATAAGGCACGCCTGTCCGAGGCGGTAGTAGAGTTGAGTTAGCCGCTATCACGGTCCTGCTCACTCCAAAACACAACAAAGCGCCGTTTTTTAAAGGTTTTTGACTGCGTACGCAGAATCCAATAAATTGCGCCTTAATAAATACTGGTGAGCATGACTCGGGAGGGAGGGGTTCCCTTGGCGCGAAACGCTTGGTCTGCAGCTTGGGTCAGCGAAGGTTTTGCCGCCACGTACAAATCGATTTCTGTTTCCACCGGTGAGCGTGCCACAATCTCCTGTGTCAGGGCCCGAAGTTGGGAATCACCCGCTGTGGAATCCCATTCCAACACAAAAAACACAAAATTATCCAACGCATTTAACCAAGAACGGCAATAGTTTTCTAAATACGGCTTTTGGCCCTGTTCCACCACCCAAAACAAGGTCATGCTTTGCTCTAACTCCAAAGCAATGGCATGTTCCACCAGACTTTTAATAGGACCGAAACCTGTGTCCTGAGCCACCATTACCAGGGGCCGACGGGATTCCTCATCCAAGGCAAATTCACCGCATGGGCCTGTGACCGTTACGTGGTCAGATGATTTAAGCCGGCTAAACACCGCCTCGGAGAAATCACTACCATCCTGGCGAACATGGAATTGCAAAACCATGCCGTTACATGGGCAGCTGGCGATGGCAATATCTTTGGGCGGCAATCCTTGAAACTGCAGCTGCACGTATTGTCCTGCCAGGAAACGCAATGTACTGGAGCGGGGAGTGCGCAAATGCAACACCCGGTGCTGCTCATCCAGCACCTCAATGTTTGCTACTTTGGCTTTTACATTCTGCTGCGGAATATCGGCAGAGGTTCGGGCTGTACTGGCCTCCAGGACCAAGTCTTCTGCCGCCGCCATGCAACACATTAATACCATGTTTTGGGATTTTTCAGCATCGGAAAACACATAATCAAAATGTTGCAACGGCTCGCAACTCCCCTGCACAACACGAGCCTTACATTCACCACAGCTACCACCGGCACAACTGTAGTTCATATTTAAACCGGCCCTCAGTCCGGCATCCAATAAAGTCTCTTTATCAAACGCGGTAAACTCGCGCCCGGCAGGCAATAGTTTAACTTGATGTCCGCTCATACTTAATTGCCCTGCTTAAACCGGTGTAACAGCCATGCATTTAACTCTTCGGCAAAGTTTTTATAACTGTCCGTATGCTGTAATTGTGACAGCTTGTCCATTAAGTCTACAATGATTTCCCGATACATCGCTTCTTTGGTTTTATGCACCGCCAACTCTACAGTCAAACGCCTTATTTGCGATTCCAAAGTTTCCTGAGAATCAAACAAAGTATCTTGTAAGCGTCTCGCATAGGCATTGTTGCGAATAATGCGAGCACGCTCCACCATGGGCGATTCATCCCAGGCCATGGCCGGGAAATGGGACTTCAGCTCCTCCAGATCCACCCTTCCATCGAAAGTGTGCAAATCGCCTTGGCGCGCCATTTCCTGCAGCAAGCTGCGGGGAACACCCAAGTATTTTGCCGCCTTTGCCACACCCATCCATTTCGCCATGTCAGAAACCTATCTTCAGGAAACGTCAAGATAACCACAATAATTACCAAACATCCACACTCGCCAGTAAACCTCCTAAAAGCATAGTCAGCGCACCAAGCTTGCGCCCCCTGCAAATGCAAATTTTTCCCAAACCCGAAACTTTTTCCCGTGCAAATCCAAGGCTTTGCCGCCGCCTTTCCTAACTGTGACCGCAGAGGGGAACATTTTTTACAAACACCGCTCGAATACAATATCCAAACCCGGTAAAATAGCCGGTGCCCTGCGGGGCCAAAACTTATTAATCTCACAGGAGTAATTGAATGAGCGCGCAACCGGAATTTAAATCCGCCATCACTGATGAAGTTAACGTTTCCCCTGCCGCCCACGAAAAACTGGTGGGTTTGCTGAATTCGGAAGATGAGGTTAATGGTGTAAGAATTTTTGTCTCCGGTGGTGGCTGTGGCGGTATGACCTACGGCATGACCTTTGCCCAAGCCCCCACCCGATTTGACAGTATCTTGGAAAAAGACGGCTTAACGGTGTATGTCGACGCAGTGGCTCTATCCTACCTGGAAGGTGTGGAGATTGACTACGTTGAACAGGGAGTCGGCAACGCCAGTTTTGTGTTTAAGAACGTTTTTGCCTCTACCGGAGGCTCTGGGACCTGCGGCGCCTGCGGGGCCGCGGGTGGCGGTTGCGCTTAAGCTCGTTTGAATGATCCGACTGTACCGGGGCGATTACTGTTAATCGCCCCACCCAATAGCTACCGCACAGCAGCCTACATAGAAGCCGCAAAACGTCGCCGTATCCCCATCGAAATTGCTTCGGAAGGAGAACACTCCTTAATCGCCGAAATTGCATCCGGCCTACATATCCAATTCGATGACGTTCCCGCCAGTCTGGAAAAAATACTGAAGTCTCATGAACAACATCATTTTAGCGGGGTTGTGGCCACGGATGACTTTACGGTGGAAATGGCAGCTAAAATAGCACAGCAACTGCAACTGCCGCATAACCCACCCCAATCCGCCCGCATTGCCCGACGCAAGGATCTGGCCCGGCAAATCCTGAAACAACACGATCTACCGGTACCCCAGTTTAAAAAAATCTCCCTGATTCAGCCACTCATTGAGCAAATCATCGATTTTCCCTTGCCGGCCGTGATTAAACCATTGGGCATGTCCGCCAGCCGCGGGGTCATACGAGTCAATGATAGAGACAGTTTTTTACAAGCCTGTGAGATCCTACAGCGCATTTTGCGCCACGAACACGACGAAGAGCTCCGCCATACCGCCCTGTTGGAACAATACATTGATGGCGCGGAAGTGGCGGTAGAAGGCTTGCTGCATCACGGTTGCCTCATACCCCTGGCCATTTTCGACAAACCCGAACCGCTTACAGGGCCGTATTTTGAGGAAAGCTATTATGTCACCCCCTCACGCCTGCCCCAGTCGATGCAAACACATATACTGAAACGGGTACAACAAGCCTGCAGTGCCTATGGCTTGGTGACCGGTCCCGTGCACGCCGAATTGCGACTATTCGATGACGAAGCCTGGATCCTCGAACTCGCAGCCCGTACCATTGGAGGAGAATGTGCCCGTTTATTGGAATACGGCACCGGGCACAGCCTGGAAGAATTGGTGATCAGCTACGCCACGGCAACCCCCTTGGACATAAAGCCTATGGAGCACAGTGTAGGTGTTTTAATGATTCCTACGCCTAAGCCCGGCATTTTACGGCGTGTGGAAGGCGTTCTGGCCGCGCAAAACACGCCACTCATTCAAGAAGTTATTATTTCCGTTCGCGAAGGCCATGAATTGAACTGCTTACCGGATGCTGCCAGCTACTTGGGTTTCATTTTTGCTCGGGGCGAAAACCCGGCGGTCGTTGAGCAAGCCTTACGGCAAGCTCACGCCCAACTCAAAGTGGTTGTTGACCCTTTGTGGAAAATAACCGGCTCAACACGGTAGTCAAACTGCGCAGAAACGGTTATTTTTTACCGCCGCCCGCCCGACCAGCGGGTTGAAACCCGGCGGGCAATCCTCCGAATTCACCTTCCTCAAATAAAAACCCACGCATATGTTCCTCGATGAGCTGCAAATTGCCTTCATCGGCGGAACTCAGTCCATTTTCATTAATGATAATGGTGAGTCGTTCCAGCCATTTTTTCCAACCTTCTTTGGAAACGTTGTCAAAAATCCGCTGCCCCAGCTCTCCGGGGTGTGGCGGACGATCCAGGCCTTCAGCCTCAGCTTTCAATACCACGCATTGGACTAATCTAGTCATATTTCTCACCTTATCGTTTATAGCATCAATTGGTTTTAGGGGCGTCGGTGCCGTCCCCGTTTTTATCTGTGTTTTTGTCTGTTTCTGTGTTTTTGTCTGCGTCTGCGTCTGCGTCCGCCATATTCTCAGGAAGCGGCTCATACTCTTGGTGCGGTTCCTCGGCCGGCTCATCATCCCAGGCGTCGTCTTCGGCCTCAATTCGATCTAACTCCGCATCCATTTCCTCATCCGATAATTCACGATATTCTTCGTTATCGGCATCGTCCGTGGCAGATTCGTCCACCACAAGATTTTCAGAAAGATCATCAACATTCGGAGTTGTCATGGCATTTCCAGCAACCGCGGCCGCTACAGTATCATCGGATTCCTGCTGCGGCTTGGTATACAACCGCGACATTATCAGCCCTAACTCAAACAATATCCACATCGGCAAGGCCAACAGAGTTTGCGAAATGACATCCGGCGGTGTCAGCAACATACCGATTACAAAAGCGGCCACAATAATATAGGGGCGCTTTTGGGCCAGGCTTTGGGCTGTGGCCAGACCGGTCCAAATAACCAATATGGTGGCAATGGGTACCTCAAAAGCAAACCCAAAAGCAAAAAACATTTTCAACACGAAATCCAGATACCGACTAATATCTGTCATCATTTCCACACCGGTGGGCACTATTCCTGTTAAAAAACCAAACACTAGCGGGAACACTACAAAGTACGCAAAAGCCATCCCCAGGTAAAACAGAAACGTGCTGGACACCAAGAGAGGCATGACCAAGCGCCGCTCATTTTGGTACAAACCGGGAGCGATAAAGGCCCACCCCTGATACAAAATAAAAGGAATACAAATAAATATGGACGCCACCAAGGTCAATTTGAATGGCGTTAAAAACGGTGACGCCACTTCTGTCGCAATCATACTTGTGCCTTCCGGCATATGTCGCATTAGCGGTTCCGCGACAAATGTGTACAACTCATTAGCGAAGGCAAATAAGGCTAAAAACACGAGCAATACCGCCACAACAATGCGCAATAAACGGTCCCGCAGCTCAACTAAATGAGCCACAAAAGGTTGCTCCAATGGTGGCGGAAACTGCTGTGTAGTCATTGGTATAGGAACCTGGACACTTAAAACAACATGATTAAAGAATTATGGTTTGGATTCAATGCTATTTGGCTTGGCGCCATCCTCAGCAACCGAAGCGGACGGCATGGGCTCCGGCTTATGAGGCGGTAGCTGGGCATTAACGGAAACACTTTTCCGGGTCTCGTCCACGGTATTTTCGATGATTTCATGCAGCTCTTTCACTTTGGATTGCTCTTCCAAAAGACGCTTGAGTTCCTCGGACTTATCCACTTCACGGCGGATATCATCCTGCACATCAGCCACAAAACGTTTAGCCCGACCAATCCAATAACCCGCGGTACGGGCCACCGTGGGTAGCTTCTCCGGGCCAATGACTACCAGAGCGACTACCGCGATAAGCGCCAGCTCCCAAAAACCGACATCAAACATAACAGGCAGGCCGCGGGACTAAACCTTGTCTTTCTCTTTAGAGGTCACTTCGCCTTCAATCACATGACCGTCTTTTTCGGCCGAAATGCGGTCTGGATTGGCTTTGTTTTCCTCGTCACCGTCTTTTAGGGCGCCACGAAAGCCTTTCACTGCAGCACCCAAATCACCACCTATATTGCGCAGTCGTTTAGCTCCAAACAACACCAGCACGATTAACAAAATGATAAGGAGCTGCCAAATACTAATACCCATAACTTTTCTCCGATAATAAACTCTTAACTCAACCAAATGACATGGCTTGACCGCCCAGCAAATGGAAGTGCAAATGATACACTTCCTGGCCGCCGGCGGGGCCGGTGTTGATGACCGTACGAAAGCCACTCTCCAACCCCTGCTCCCGAGCCACACGAGGCAACACACGCAACATATGCGCAACCAGCGGATCGTGCTCCTGTTCCAGATCATTGAGGCTGCCGATATGAATCCGCGGGATCACCAACAAATGTACATCAGCCTTGGGATAAATATCTTTAAAAACGATAAGTTGCTCGTCTTCAAATACAATATCCGAGGGAATGGTTCCGGCAACAATGTTGCAAAACAGGCAATCGCTCATTTTTTCTCCCGGGCAGCCTTTTCATCCAAACCGGACAAACCGAACCGCCGGTCCAATTCTTTCAATACATGATCCGGCCCTAATCCCGCCTGGGCCAACATCACCAGGGTATGAAACCATAAATCCGCAGTTTCGTAGATAATCTGCTGCGGGTCACCATTTTTAGCCGCGACAATCGTCTCAGCGCACTCTTCCCCGACTTTTTTTAAAATACTATCCAGACCTTTAGCGTACAAACCTGCCACGTAGGAGCTGTCCGCCGGAGCCTGTTTACGTTGTTCCAGCACTTGGGCCAATTGTTTCAGTATGTCGCTCATGAGTAATTCAAATGTCTGCCTACTATCAGGTTTGTATCACCGTAATGTCAGCCGGGGCTTCACATTACTTGTAAATTTGCGCCGGGTCTTTTAACACTGGCTCCACGCTTTGCCATTGCCCATCTTGCAGCTGTTTATAAAAGCAACTTTGGCGCCCGGTGTGACAAGCGATCTCGCCCAACTGCTCCACACTCAATAACAAAACGTCATTATCACAATCCAGACGCACGTCTTTGATGAGCTGCACATGTCCCGATTCCTCACCTTTGCGCCATAGGCGCCCACGGGAACGAGACCAATAGATGGCTCGTCCCTCAGCGATACTGAGCTGCAAAGACTCTCGATTCATCCAGGCAAACATGAGAACTTTGCCGCTGTGATGATCCTGGGCAATCACGGGCAACAGGCCGTCCTCAGCCCACTTTATTTCTTCCAACCAAGCCGTTTTCGACATCCCATTTTCACCTGCTACAAACGCACTTCAATGCCCTGGGCCGCCATAGCTTGCTTGGCCTCCCCCACGGTATGTTCGCCAAAATGAAAAATACTGGCTGCCAACACTGCGTCAGCATGTCCTTGCTTAATGCCGTCCACCAAATGGTCCAAGGTTCCCACTCCACCGGACGCAATTACCGGTACCGAAACTGCGTCACTGATGGCTCTGGTCAGTTCCAGATCAAAACCGACTTTGGTGCCATCCCGGTCCATGCTGGTCAACAAAATTTCACCCGCTCCATAAGCCACCATTTTCTCCGCCCATTGTACTGCGTCTATACCCGTGCCTTTGCGGCCTCCGTGAGTAAATATCTCCCAGCGCGATGCTTCACCTTCTGCCGAAACCCGTTTTGCGTCGATAGCCACAACGATACATTGGGAACCGAATTTTTGAGCCGCAACTTTCACAAACTCAGGATTGAATACTGCAGCTGTGTTGATAGCCACTTTATCGGCACCGGCAACCAACATACGCCGAATATCAGCCGGTTCCCGTATACCACCGCCAACCGTGAGTGGAATAAACACTTGCCCTGCGACCTCTTCCACTACATGTACCATGGTTTCACGCTGATCGGAACTTGCGGTAATATCCAAAAAAGTCAGTTCATCCGCACCTTGCTCATCATAGCGTTTGGCAATCTCTACCGGGTCACCGGCATCGCGAATATCGACAAATTGAACACCCTTCACCACACGGCCGTTGTCCACATCCAGACAGGGAATGATTCGTTTTGCTAACCCCATAGCCACATAACCCTTGTACACCGAACACACATCACATGTACACCTAATCTTTTCCTGCACACAGTTCATCCGCCAATGCCTGGCCCGCAGCGAAATCTAAAGACCCTTCATAGATAGCACGGCCGGTTATAGCACCCAATATGCCCTCATCCGCCACAGCGCATAAAGCGCGCACATCGTCCAGATTGGTAATCCCTCCAGAGGCGATAACCGGGATATGTATGGACTGCGCCAGCTTAACGGTGGATTCGGTATTCACGCCGGTCATCATGCCGTCGCGGCTAATGTCCGTGTAGATGATGGCTTCCACGCCGTCCTGTTCAAACTTTTGAGCCATATCAATCACATCGTGACGAGACAACTTGGACCAGCCGTCGATAGCCACTTTGCCATCTTTAGCGTCCAGTCCCACGATAATGTGCCCTGGAAAATTGAGACAAATGTCGGAAACGAAGTGCGGAGCATTAACCGCTTTCGTACCGATAATACAATACTGCACTCCCAGATCCAGATAGGATTGAATCGTATCTTCATCGCGGATACCGCCGCCGACCTGCACCGGTGTGTCAGGACAGGCTTTGACGATCTGAGCTACCACATCCCCATTGACCGGCTTACCGGCAAAAGCCCCGTTCAGATCCACTAGATGCAAACGTCTGGCCCCCGCATCCACCCACTGCCTGGCCATCGCTACCGGATCGTCCGAAAACACCGTGTCGTCTTCCATTCTCCCCTGACGCAAACGCACACATTTGCCATCCTTCAGGTCAATGGCGGGGATTAATAACATGATCCGGCTCCTCTGGCAGCATTAAAGAATTCAGCGTTAAACAAGCAGTGCATTGAAACAATATTCATCAGCATTAACTTTGCCCATCCCATTCCACAAAATTAGCATATAAGGCCAAACCGTCATGCTGACTTTTTTCCGGGTGAAACTGCACCGCAAATATATTATCCCGAGCTAAGGCAGCAGCAAACGCAAAACCGTAAACACTGGACCCGGCGATAGGCTCGGGAGTAGCAGGTTGTGCAAAATAGCTGTGCACAAAGTAAAACCGGGCATCCTGAGGAATATTTCGCCACATAAAATGAGAGACTGCCTGATGTACCTGATTCCAGCCCATGTGAGGTACTTTTAACTTCTCACCGCTCAACGGGTCCTGCAAGTCCGCCCCAAAAGCTTGCACAGTGCCGTCAAAAATCCCCAGGCATTCCACACCGTCGTTTTCTGTGCTGTGCTGCAGCAGTGCCTGCATACCCACACAAACCCCCAGGAAAGGTTTTTCACGAGCACAACGAAGAATGACTTGGTCTAATTCCAAGCGTCGAATCTCCCCCATGCAATCACGCATAGCACCTACACCCGGTAACACCACACGGTCCGCTGCGAGGATTTCTTTACTGTCTGCAGTAACCACTATGGGAGTATGGGTCACATGTTCCAGCGCTTTGGCAACAGAATGGAGATTCCCCATGCCATAATCAATAACGGCTATTTTACTCATCTTGTATACGTCGATTATCCAGGGATTAACCAGTTACCGCGAGCCATCCACCCGCCACCCGGCATCGCAAACCTGCGCACCTAGAGACTACCTTTTGTGGAAGGCATTATCCCACCCATGCGTTCATCCAGCTCCAACGCCATCCGCACAGCGCGACCCATGGCCTTAAATACGGTTTCCGCAATGTGGTGAGCATTGTCGCCACGAATATTATCAATATGTAAAGTCACCTTGGCGTGATTCACAAAACCCTGAAAAAACTCGTGAAACAAATCCACATCAAAGGTACCAATAGCCGCACGGGGATAAGCCACGCGGTGCTCCAAACCCGGCCTGCCGGAGAAGTCGATCACCACACGGGATAAAGCCTCATCCAGGGGCACATAGGCATGACCGTAACGCCGAATGCCTTTTTTATCGCCCACAGCTTGCGCAAAAGCCTGTCCCAGGGTAATACCAATATCCTCCACCGTGTGGTGGGCATCAATATGCAGATCGCCCTTGGCTTCAATCTCCAAATCGATCATTCCATGACGAGCGACCTGATCCAGCATGTGCTCCAGAAAGGGTACACCGGTTTTTAAGCGCGCCTCGCCTTTGCCATCTAAGTTCAGTTCAACCTTAATTTGGGTTTCCAAAGTCGCACGTTCTACTGACGCTTTACGTTCAACCCGGTTGTCACTCTTGTTTGCCACTATGGCATCCTCATTTAGTAATAAAACAATAGGCTTTCGGTAGAGCCATTCTAAACCTTGAATCCACTCGGCTCAACGGTGCCCGCGACTACAAGCTCGCCTGTAAGGCAGATATGAACTGCTGGTTTTCCGCTTCTGTCCCCACAGTCACCCGCAGACATTGGCTCAATAATGGCCCTGCTGCGGACAAATTTTTGATCAACACGCCGCGATCCAATAGTCGTTCAAATACCTGCTGCGCCTCGGCCTGTTGGGTACGAAATAACAGGAAATTGGCGGAGCTGGGAAAACACTCTATACCGTCCATACTCTGTAGTTGTTTAAACAGCTGCTCTCGGTCCCGCACAATTTGTTGGGTCTGGCCGTCCAGAACCGATTTATGTTCCAGCGCGAACTCCGCACTGAGCTGGGTCAGAGCATTAATATTATAAGGTAAACGAATTTTTTCCAGTTCCTGCATGCAAACCGGGTTTCCAGCCAGGAATCCCAAACGCAAACCCGCCAGACCCAGCTTGGATACAGTCCCCATAACCAGTAAATTGGGGTATCCCTGCAGATGACGCATAAAGCTGTGACCGCAGAAAGCGAAGTAAGCTTCATCAACCACCACCAAACCATTACTGGCTTCAATAATCTGCAAAATAGCAGCTTCATCGAACCGATTACCGGTGGGGTTATTGGGATAGGCAATGAAAATAAGCGCCGGGTCATGCTGCTGCACTGCAACTAAAAATCGCGGTAAATCCAATTCGAAATTTTCCTTCAAATCTACCGGCACGTACTCCATTGCAGCAATAGTGGCAATGATTCGGTACATCACAAATCCGGGTTCAACAGAAACCAGCTTACGACCCTGCCCACCCGCAGCCAGACACAGAGTTTGGATCAGTTCATCAGATCCATTACCCAACATGATATCCATCCCCTCCGGGACCTGGAAAGCATGCCGCACCTGTGTTTTTAAACCTTGTGCAGACGGATCCGGATAGCGGTTAAGACAAGCCCCCTGCATCCGTTGCAGCCATTGTTGCTTCATTTCCTCCGGCCACACATAGGGATTCTCCATAGCATCCAGCTTAATCAGGTCTTGCGCGGGCGGCACATGGTAAGCGCTGAGAGCCCGAATCGAAGGGCGGATCCAGCGTAAAACTTTTTCCTGGGAATCCATCGGACTTAAGTTTTGTCGGAATCAGGCTGAATTCGGTATTCAGCGGATCGCGCGTGCGCGGTCAAACCCTCTCCTCGAGCCAATATGGAGGCGGTTTTGCCCAGCTCCGATGCGCCCTGAGGCGAACACATAATGATGCTGGAGCGCTTCTGAAAATCGTAAACTCCCAAGGGAGAAGAAAATCGCGCTGTTCTTGATGTGGGCAACACATGGTTGGGTCCGGCACAATAATCACCCAGCGCTTCCGCTGTATAACGCCCCATGAAAATGGCGCCGGCGTGACGAATCTCCGGAAGCAGGGCCTGCGGGTCTTCAACCGACAACTCCAAATGCTCGGGAGCAATAAAATTGGCCACTTTCACCGCTTCCGTCATGTCTTTGACTTTAATTAAGGCGCCCCGGTCTCCCAGTGAGACCTGCATGATATCCACACGCTCCATCGTTTGCAGGTGCTTCTTGATACGGGCATCCACTTCATCCAAAAAGTCCTGATCCGGACACACCAAGATGGCCTGCGCATCTTCATCATGTTCAGCCTGAGAAAACAAGTCCATCACAATCCAATCCGGATCGGTTTTTCCGTCGCAAATCACCAATATTTCAGACGGCCCGGCTATCATATCGATGCCAACATGGCCGAAAACCATGCGTTTCGCAGTAGCCACATATATATTGCCCGGCCCCACGATTTTATCCACCTTAGGGACAGAACTGGTACCGTAGGTCAATGCGCCGATAGCCTGGGCTCCACCGATCGCAAATACCCGGTCCACTTCACAAATGGCAGCCGCAGCCAACACCAATTCGTTCACTTCTCCCAAGGGTGTGGGTACCACCATGATCAGCTCGGAAACGCCGGCCACTTTAGCCGGTACCGCATTCATTATCACTGACGAGGGATAAGCCGCCTTGCCACCCGGAACATAAAGCCCAACTCGATCCAGCGGAGTTACTTTTTGACCCAGCACCGTACCATTGGGCTCTTCAAACTGCCAATCGCCCTGTACTTGCTTTTCGTGATACACGCGCACACGCTCTTTGGACAGCATTAAGGCTTGGCGCTGATTCTCTGGAATGGCGTCCAGAGCCTGCTGTAAGCGCTTGTGCGAAATTTCCATGTCTGCCATGCTTTTCGCATCGGTGCGATCAAACTTGTTGGTATACTCCAACAAAGCGTCATCACCACGATTTCGCACCTCGCGCAATATATCCAGCACCGTTAAGTTTACTTCATCATCAGAGACCACGTCCCAAGCTAACAGCTCTTCCAGGTTCCGCCAAAACTCTCCGTCCTGGGTATTAAGTCTTTGAATATTCATATTTTATCGCCGCTCACTACCGAAACATTCACTAACGCGCCGCCGTAACCGCCGCTGCTATTTTATCTATAAAGGACTTTACCATAGTGTGCTTCATTTTCATTGAAGCTACGTTCACCACTAATCGAGAACTAATATCCAAAATGTGCTCAAATGGCTCCAGGCCATTGGCCCTCAGGGTATTACCGGTGTCCACCACATCGACAATCAAATCCGCCAGCCCCACCAGGGGCGCCAGTTCCATAGAACCGTACAGTTTGATGATTTCCACTTGTTGCCCTTTAGAGGCAAAGTAGCGCTGAGTACTGTGAACATACTTGGTAGCCACTCGCAAGCGCGCCCCGTGATCCGACAGCTGAGCTTCTCCACAGCGCCCTGCCACCATCAATTTGCAACAGGCAATATTTAAATCCACCGGCTCATACAAGCCTTCCGCCCCATGCTCCAGTAACACGTCTTTACCCGCCACCCCCACATCTGCCGCACCATACTGCACATAAGTGGGCACATCGGAAGCCCGAACAATTAACAACTTCACATTATCCTGATTGGTATCCAGAATTAATTTGCGACTACTCTCCGGATCGTCCACGGGATGGATATCCGCTTGCGCCAACAAGGGTAAAGTTTCCTTAAAAATACGGCCTTTGGATAAGGCGATAATCAATGATTCATTCATGTCGCACTCAATTTCCCAACTGTTTCCCAACTACTGTTTCCAAGCTCTCAAGCCGGAACTCGGCGTATGTTGACACCCAGTTGGTGTAATTTCTCTTCGATACGTTCGTAACCACGATCGATATGATAAATCCGCTGTACTGTGGTATCCCCTTGCGCCACCAATCCTGCCAAAACCAGACTGGCAGATGCTCTAAGATCCGTTGCCATCACCGGCGCGGCCGTGAGACGCTCCACTCCGGTAATAATGGCGGTATTGGATTCCAGTCGAATTTTCGCACCCATGCGCTGCAATTCCTGTACATGCATAAACCGGTTTTCAAATACCGTTTCCCGAATGACGCCGGCTCCCTCTCCCACCGCATTGAGTGCAGTGAATTGTGCTTGCATATCGGTGGGAAATGCGGGGTAAGGCGCGGTATGTATGTCCACACAGCGGGGCCGTTGCCCTTTCATGTCCAAACTAATCCAGTCCGGACCGGTTTCAATGTGAGCCCCCGCCTCCTTAAGCTTTAACAAAACCGCGTCCAGCATGTCCGGATAGGTATGCTTCACTTTGACCGAACCGCCCGAGATGGCTGCTGCCACCAAATAAGTACCCGTCTCAATGCGATCGGGCAATACGGAATACTGCACACCATTGAGTTGGTCGACCCCTTCGATTGTAATGGTATCGGTACCCGCACCGTCGATGATCGCGCCCATTTTAATGAGGCAATTGGCTAAATCCACCACTTCCGGTTCGCGTGCAGCGTTTTCGATAACCGTTGTCCCTTTCGCCAAAGCAGCTGCCATCATCAGATTTTCGGTTCCTGTGACGGTAACAATATCCATCACCAGTTTGGCACCGTGCAAACGCTTTGCTTTGGCTTTGATGTAACCATTTTCAATAACAATATCAGCGCCCATGGCCTGCAAACCCTGAACATGCAAATTCACGGGCCGAGAGCCGATGGCACAACCGCCGGGCAAGGAAACTTCTGCCCGGCCAAAACGACTTAACAAGGGCCCCAGCACCAGAATTGAAGCGCGCATGGTTTTGACCAGTTCATAGGGAGCTGAAAAGCTGTTTATCGTTGATACATCGGTTTCGATATTGAGCTTTTCATCGATCACCAGGTGCACACCCATGGCACCCAACAGCTCCATGGTTGTGGTGACATCCTGCAAGTGGGGCACATTACCCACCATCATCCGGCCTTCAGCCAATAGTGTGGCGGCCAATATGGGCAAGGCTGCATTCTTGGCGCCGGAGATTCTGACTTCTCCTTGAATTTTTGCGCCACCGCTTATTATTAATTTGTCCATTTTATTTACTGAGCCTCTCTCGGCCATCCATGGCCTCCAAGGCATAATGCCTTCCATGGCAAAAGCCTGCTGAAAAATAAAAGCCACCTGTTTGATACGGGTGGCTGGTGCGGCCATAGTTTTGGCGATTGTCACCAAGGTTAAGGACCTGGTTAAAAACCTCTGGCAATATACCAAATTATCCGGGTTTTGTGGAAATTAAGAAGCGGGGGAACTGAGACCTTGTTCTCAATGAAACGCTAAAATCGCTATACCCCGGGCGGCTATGCACCACCCACCTGGAATTTTTGCGCTTTTTCCCACTCCTCAGGGCTGTAGGCTTTTATGCTCAGGGCATGAATTCGACCGCTGGTGATTTCCGCATTTAGCGTCGCGTAGACCATTTTCTGCTTTTCAAGCAGTGACTTACCAGCAAAGACGGCGCCCACAACGATAGCTTCGTAGTGGCTGCCGTCACCGTTCACAGTGACTTGCGCATCGGCGATGCCTGCTTCTATCAGACGTTTGACTTCCTCATTTTCCATGTGGCTAAACCGCCTCCAAAAGTGAACATTTTAGCGCACTTTTGCTTCAAGCCAAAATGAGCGATTATCGTGACGCAAGAGTGTTTTAGATTGATTCGGCGTTCAGCAGCGACTTAACCCCACTAACCGCCGCAATATCCTGAATCTGCCGGGGCACGTGACTGAATACCAGGGTCTGATTGCGTTTACGGGCTGCACGCATCCACTCCAGCAGCAGCGCCAAACCGGCGCTGTCACTGCGGTCCACGCCACTTAAGTCCACCGATACCGTAGCTCCGGCACTTTTAAACAACTCATTACCCTGTCGAGCCAAAGCAGCGGCACTGTCAAAACTCAACACCCCCTGCAGCAAATAGGTATCATCAGTTTGCCTGGTGATGCTTCCAGTCGCATTGCCGTTTGCACTCATGATTTTGTCTTTCCTTCATCTGCGTTACGTTCAGCCAGCGTTTTAATCAAATGATCAATACCCGACTCTCGCACGGTTTTGGAAAAACTGGTGCGATAATTGGACACCAAACTTAAAGCATCGATTACCACATCGTATACCAGCCATTTACCCTCTTTCTCGTAAAGTTTGTAATCAATGGGAATAGGAAACCCGCCCTTCTGATCCACTTCCGTGCGTACCGTCACCTCTTTGGCGTCTTTCTTCTTGGAACGCATGGGTAAAAATTTTATTTCTTTGTCGATAGCATCCAACAAAGCTTTACTGTAGGTTCGAACCAATAAGGTTTTAAATTCATCTGTGAACTGCGCTTTCTGCTTTTTACTCGCCTTGCGCCAATACTTACCCAGAACCCAACTGGACATTTTGTGAAAGTCAAAATTGGGTAATACATTTTCGTCGACAATTTTCATCAGACGAGCGCTATCTTTTTTTACAATTTCTTCTTCTGCTCTGAGTTTTTCCATAACCAGCTTTGTGGTATTGACCACCAAGGTCTGCGCCGGATGGTCAGCCGCCAATAGGCGTGCGGGTAAAAATGAGACTAAACCCAAACATAAAATCACATTTATCACTTTCATTGAATTTCTCCTGTAACCACTTTTAGCCGCGCTACATTGACATTGTAATCGTTCACGACCTGCAAATATTCACTGTGGGCCAATACATAAGCCTGCAAGGCGGTAATCACTTTATCCGCCTCTTCAATACCCGCTTCAAAATCAGCATAGGTACTGATCATCCAGCGCCGCCCGGAACGGGCCGCTTTATATAATTCTTTTACCATTTTGTCATTGGCACTGACGGTATGAAACCGCTCCGCCACCTGGAACGGGATACCCTGCAAAGCAATGGATTTGAGCTCCAACACCGCGTCCAACTCCGCTTGGGCCTGCGCCACTTTGCCCTTTTGGGCTCCACTGGATAAATCCCACTTCACCCCTAAAACGGGGGTTGCCCCTGCTTTATTAAACGGATCATACACAGCCACCTCTTCGGTACTGACCCGATCCGGTGAATAAGCAAAGCCACCGGCCAAACCGCCGTAAATATTCGGATAGAATTCAGAGTTTTTCGCATCCAATAGCGCCCGGCGAGCGCTCAAACCGGCCTCCACCTGCGACATTTCCGGGCGGTTCTTCAATGCCGCCAATTGCAGCTCCGGCAAAGTCTTATCCGGCATCACAACGGGTTTCAACTGCGTGTCGGCTAAACGCAACGTATCTTCGCTTTTTGCGCCCACCAGGTATTTCAACCCCGCCATGGCCACCTGCTCCGTGCCCCGGGCTTCAGCAAGAAATCGGTTGGCGATGGCCACCCCGGTTTCCAACGCGAACTTATCGGATTGTTTTGCTTTACCGGTTTCCACCCACTCGTCTACCAAAGTAATGGCTCCATCGAGTTTACCCAAGGCATCTTCCACCAGAAGAGCAACATCCCTTGCGGTTAAGTACCCGTAGTAAGCCCGGGTAACATCCAAATAGGTATTGGCGCGCGCCAGGTTTACATCCCCTTTTTTAATTTTGACATTTTCTCTTGCGGCGCGGGAGTAGTTTTCTATCTTGCCGTAGGTATACAAAGGTTTTACTGCCGTAAAATCCACATTGAACCAGGGCCCCACACCGGTCATATCCAAAGAATCGCGATTGTATTGGCCGCTGCTGTCGTAAAAGTCTCCACGAATGGACGGCGCCAAAGCCACAAATGCATTGACATCATAGATCCAGTCCGCAGAACCTTCTGCTTCCAACACCAAGCCCTCTGCCGCACCAACCAGTTTTTGTTTCTCGCCAATGCGTGGATCATGAGCCAGCGCTTTTTCCACTGCCTGTTCCAAGGACAACACCATTTCCTCTGCTTGCAGCGGAGTATTTAAGCCGCACAGCAGAAACCCCGCACTTAAGCACCCTAAACCCAAGGATCCTAAACCCAAGGACCCTAAACCAAACAACCCAGGTCGCGCGCTTTGTTGTATATTGTCATTACCAAACTCGATCATACTTTGTGCCTTTACTGCATCTAACGCCCATTGTTACCCTGATATAGTAAACCCTATGTGGTAAATCCAATCCTGCAAACTATTCGTCAGCTTTATTCACTAAAAACTGACCGATGAGCTTTTCCAACACCACAGCCGACTGGGTCAGCTTAAAGGTATCACCCGGTTTCAAGTAGGTTTCAGAGCCACCAGGCTCCAGCCCAATATATTGCTCACCCAACAAACCGGCGGTATAAATACTGGCGCTGGTATCGTCGGGAATATTGTCGTATTTTTGCTCTACTCTAACGGTTACCACGGCTTCATACGACTCTCGATCAAAACCGATCCCGGCAACTCGCCCCACCACCACACCGGCCATGGTCACCGGCGAACGCACTTTTAGTCCGCCAATATTTTCAAACTTCAGCTTCAACTCATAGCCTTCTGTTTCAGCCAGTGCGCTGATGTTGCTCACTTTCATAGCAAGCATAAACAAGGAGGCAATGCCAATGGCCACAAACACCCCAACCCACACTTGCACCGTCTTCGATTGTTCCATTTAATTGTCTCCAAACATTAATGCAGTCAATACAAAATCCAAACCCAATACCGCCAATGATCCGTGCACCACGGTTCTGGTTGTAGCACGACTGACGCCTTCCGAAGTGGGTACAGCATCATACCCTTCAAAGACAGCGATCCACGTTACCACGAACCCAAATACCACACTTTTGATCACGCCGTTCATAACATCATCGTAAAGATCCACGCTGTCTTGCATTTGCGACCAAAAGGTACCTTCATCCACCCCCAGCAAACCCACTCCCACAAAGTAACCACCCATCACACCCACGGCGCTGAATAAGGCAGCCAATAAGGGAGTTGCAATCATACCGGCAAGAAACCGGGGGGCTATCACTCGATGCAATGGATCCACCGCCATCATTTCCATAGCGGAGAGCTGTTCGGTGGCTTTCATTAAGCCGATTTCCGCGGTTAAGGCAGATCCGGCACGCCCCGCAAATAATAGAGCAGAAACCACCGGCCCTAACTCCCGCACCAGCGTTAAGGCCACAAAAATACCCAGCGACTCGGAAGCGCCGTAAGTCACCAGAGTGTTGTAGCCCTGCAGACCCAACACCATTCCGACAAACAGTCCCGCCACGCCGATAATCAACAGCGACAGAACGCCCGTAGCATACAGTTGTGCCACAACCAAACCAAATCGCAACAACAGCCCGGGGATGCCCATTAGGACATTCAGTAAAAACAGATTACCCCGTCCTAAGCGTTCAAAAATGCCCAGAGCGCCCGCGCCCAGGTTTTGTAGCATACCAATCACGAGCGCCCCTCCTTCAATAAGTCAGTTTCTATGTCAGCCGCCGGAAAGTGAAAAGGCACCGGGCCGTCACTCAAACCCTCCAGGAACTGTTGTACCCATTCAGATTGAGATTGTCGCAAGGTATCCGGAGTGCCGTGCTCCACCACCTTACCCTCTGATATCACATAGACATAATCTGCAATAGAAAGGCTTTCCTTCACATCGTGTGATACCAACACGCTCGTCAGGTGCAGAGCATCATTCAGGGTTTTCAATAACCGAACCAATACCCCCATGGAGATGGGATCCTGCCCGGTAAAGGGTTCGTCGTACATGATCATCATGGGATCCAGTGCAATTGCCCTGGCCAGGGCAACCCGCCTGGCCATACCGCCAGACAATTCGCTAGGCATTAACTGATTGGCTCCGCGCAACCCCACCGCTTCCAGCTTCATTAAAACCAGATCCCGGATCATGGAGTCCGGTAAATTGGTATGTTCGCGCAAAGGAAATGCCACATTGTCAAATACGTTAATATCTGTAAACAAAGCGCCGTTTTGAAACAACATCCCCATGCGTTTTCTCAAGGCATACAATTGCGTGTATTTTAGCTTCGCCACATCAGCCCCTTCCACCGCTACGGTTCCTTGGGACGGTTTGAGCTGCCCTCCCATCAATCGCAATAAGGTGGTTTTCCCTGTTCCGCTAGGCCCCATAATGGCTGTGATTTTACCTCTGACGATATCCATATCCACGCCATTGAATATGGCTCTGCTGCCCCGATAATAAGACAGCCCTCTGATTTTCACTAAGGTCTCGCCTTCCACGCCGGGTTTAACACTGTTATCAAGTTGTTCGGCAATCATAGTATTCTCTTACGTCCTCGCTTCAGGCTCTCACAAGATTATTTCTAAAATTCAATCGTCATCAGCTCGCACTTAACTCATATATCACTTGCGCATGGCGAGCCGCATTTAAACTCGGCGCTTCACCGGAAAAAATCAAAACCACCCTATCGGCCGGCAGCGCCAAACAAGCATCCACAATTACGCGAACATCCCTGGGCTCCGTAATACGACTGTCCTTGACATTCACCAACACCTTATCTGTGCGACACACGTTTCCTTGCAAAGAATCATGGTAACAATAGCAGCCATATGTGTATTGTGGTAGTTTTTGCAAAGCGTTTTGCGATTCAAGGCCATCAGATGAGACCCGCTGGTATAAGACAACATCCGCTCCCAAACTATCACTCACATCCAATCCGTTGCTGCTCTGCGGCAATACCACGCCTGCTAACTGGGGGCGTAATTCGGCTGCCAAATACAAAAAAGCTCCCCACTGCGGTGCTTGCGGCGCTTCTGCGTAAAACTCAAAAGATTCATCACTGTCATCCAACCACTCCTGAACCGTTTCCGGACTGGCCTGGGATAAGAACGACCAGGGTAGCAACACCGATCGAAATTCATTACTGTAATACGAAAACCGCCATTCCTTTGGCATATCCTCCGGATAAAAGCCACCACACCAGTGGGCATGATCCCAACCGTGCAACCCGACTTCGAGCTGCGGAGTGTGTTTGGAATGGTCCTGGTTCATTATTATACAACCTTCTTCTATTGAGCTTACGGATGTCAGTCTGTTATAAAGAATGGGACAGGCTTTAACATTGCACACAACAACCAAACCATCGGCGCTTGTTCTCATTATAGTGGTTCATTGATACTTTATAATCAATTAGATAAACAGGCTAATGACATTCATACAAACGGGCTAGACCAATGGCGCAGGTAATCAAGTTTAAAAAAAAACGACTCAAGGACATCCATAAAGGTAAAGACCTGTGCAAAAGCGGGTTTCACAAATGGGAAATCGTCCAGGAAAAACAATTTGATGTAAAACAAGGAAAATTGATCACCCTGAAGAAATGCAGCCGCTGTGGTATCACTAAGACCACAGCAACTTAAACCCCGCGCTCACAGAGGTTCCCGCACAACCGATCGTCATACGCTCAGCCGGAACTGTCCACAGAAAACAAACTCCATGGATAGTTTATAAACAACACAAACTCATCCCCCTCATCACCGGTGGCATAATCGGCCCGAATAATGATGCCGGATAACACCAGGCGAAATCCAACGCCATAGCTGGTTCTGCGCTGTCGCCATAAATCCGAGGTATTTTCCGCCACACTGCCCTGCTCAGCAAAAAATGCCAGCTGAAAACCGGTGCGTACCCCACGGGCAATGAATATGTCAAACGGTACCCGCTCATCGGTTAAATTCCAACGGTATTCCAAACCATAAAACAAAGAATGCCCCGCCGTATAGCGGCCGTTGGCAAAGGAACGCAGTCTTTGAGTTCCACCAAGACTGCTGGCAACCCCATATTGATTGAACTGAATGCGCCGGTCGACAAACTCCTGCTCAACCTGGAGACAAGCTTGATCTGCCGGGGCACAGTTGAATCCGAATTGCGACTTTAGGTACGCTTCGTCCGTCGACGCTTGACGAGTGACATGGGCATCGGATCGAAATAAATTAAACGCCAGGGTATCCCAGCGACGCATGGGCACATAAGCAGTGAGATTGTAATCCATAATATAGAAATCACTGACTAAAGGATCCTCGTTATTAAATCCCTTGCGGGCGATTTCCGCCCGAACACCCGTGCGCGGGTCCAGGCGGTCATCGGTGTTGTCAAAACTGACGCCTAAAGTATCTCCACGTGCATTTTTCTCGGAGGTATCTCCAATCGGATACAGGCTGCCGTCTTTTTCGCGAATTTCCAGCAGCTGGCTTTTACCCAAGCCCAGCCGATAAAAGGCCTCGACTTTTCGTTGCATGAAGGTAAGTGTCATTTGCCCCAACCAGTAATAACCCTTTACTTTCGGCAACAAATAATCATCCTTATCAGAATCCAGACCACGAGCATAGTCCACCGGAGCCACATCATAATCGTAGTAGCCAAAATCAAAGATCAATCGCTGCGGAATCAGATTGATGTCCAATAAGGTCGCACCTGAAGCACTGAAGTCTCCATCGACCTTAAACCCGGTAAAATCCATATCCGACCCGCCCATATTCATCAAGGTGGCCCCTAAGCCTGCCGCCTGCCCTAAGCCGGGAATATCTCCGGCGATAGGATAAACAAAATAGCCAAAGTCCTTACCATACTGATCCCGACGGCGGTCCACCCCTAAAATTCGGTTTACCGGGGACTTGTAGTTGTCCGGATGTTCCGCCGGCTCTTTGTCTTTATCCGGGCCGACATCAACGGGAACGATAACCGAGCTTCCCGCCCCCTCCCCTGCAGTTTGTGCCTGCACCGATGCACTCGTAAGCACCATAAAAATGGCGCCATAAATCCCGTAGGGACCAAGACAGCCCATGCTTAACAAGCTCCGCAACACTCAACTCTCCTTAGCTGTAAAAAAAGTAACTATTAACACGCCCGAAAAGAAAATATAACTGCATTATGTAGAATTCCCAACCCGGGTGCTACTGTGATTATTTACTATGACTATCCTTTTTGTAACACTTTGTAACACGTAAGGCCAGAGTGACCCGACCCACTCGATTTGCATTTCTCACAAATCCGTGGCAAATCACAAAACCATAGCGGGCATCCATGTTCTACAATAAAATAGGAATTTATATTGCAGTGGGTTGTCATATTAGTGATTGAGACTCAGGGTATTCAAAGAATTACCATTATATTTTCAATGAGTTACATAAGGGGCGTAGTTTCATCCCTACGAAAAAACACATGTTGAGTATTATTTTCAAACCTTTCAGCCTGTTTTTTGGCGCCATAACCAGTATTTATGAGCGCATATACTGCAGTTACACCATGGTCAATCTGCGTTACTGGTGGCAAGGTTTTGGCACAACGAATCAAGTATTACTTATCGCCGGCGGTTTGTTCTTGTCAACCACCGGATTCACAACCTATATGGTATTAAAAGACCAATATGAAATGCGTGATATTCGCTGCCTGGCCATGAACGTGTATCACGAAGCCCGGGGAGAACCCAAGCCGGGAAAGTATGCTGTAGCCAAGGTGACAATGAACCGAGTGGACTCCAAGCATCATCCCAATGACGTGTGCCGTGTGGTCTATTACAAACAATGGAGTAAACGCCGCCAACGTTATATCAGCGCTTTTTCCTGGACCAACGACAAAGTCACTGATATTCCTGAGGAGTCACAAGCCTGGATTGAGGCCGTGCGAATCGCACGAGAGGTGTACCGGGAAGAAGTACCTGCAAATAAAGTCAAAGATGCCCTGTTTTACCATGCCGACTACGTAAAACCGCGGTGGGCACGCAATAAAGTGAAAGTCGCTAAAATTGGCAAGCACATTTTTTACAAATAAGGCTTTACCATATTAAGGAATCGCTATGACAGTTGAAACCCGCCTTCACGTTGAAGGCATGAAATGCGGTGGCTGCATCGCCAATGCCACCAAAGCATTGGAAAACCTCCCCGGCTTCGAGAAGGCCGAATTTGACTTGGCTCAAGGCCAAGCGCTTATTTTCGGAGATATTGACCCGCAAGCCGCCTGCCAGGCCTTGAAAGCCGTAGGATTTGCGGCTGTGGTGAACAGCGCCCGATGACGAAATCCGACACGATCAGCTGCCGCCCCCATTGTGGCGCCTGTTGTATTTACCCATCAATCAGCAGTCCTATTCCCGGCATGGAACAGGGTAAACCGGCAAATGTACCTTGCCCTCAACTGGGGCCGAAGAAACAATGCCTCATTTTTGATCAGCCCAACCGCCCTAAAGTGTGTCACGACTTTTTACCTTACCGTGACGTATGCGGTGACAGTTTTTTGGAAGCCAAATTACGCTTGGTAGAGCTGGAACAACTGACCAGCAACTAATTCATATTCGGCAATTACTGTTTGCAGTCAAATAGAGGCCTCAATGTTGACACACCTTCGATTGGTTAAGCACACGTTGCACTGGAGCCTGTTTGTTTACTTTTTCAGCTGCAGCTCTGTCAACGCCAGTATCGCAGCTTCCATCACCACCCCCCCCGGAAAGCAACAGCTGCAGCAAATGTTTATGGATTTAACACCACAGTTGGAAAAAAACCCCTACGATGCCCCACTTTACCTGCAATCCAATACTCACGAAAAATCCGCCTTCGGTGAGATCTACGCAATATTGCCATACGACTATCAAACGCTTACACAGGAACTATTGCAACCGGGCAGGTGGTGCCGCGCCATGATATTGCATATTAATATCAAAGGCTGCGTAAAGCCGCGTGACAAAAATGCCATTCGTACTTACCTGGGATACAAAACTTACCAGAACCTGGAAGAGTCGCTGGTCCTGGAGTACGCTTTCCAGGTCATACAACACAGCCACGACTACACCCACATTTTACTGAGCTCAGATTTTGGCCCCTACGGCACATCCGACTATAAACTTCACGCCCAAATCATTCCCCTGCCGCCGGAACAAGGTACTGCCACCAACAGGTGTTTTATTCATTTATCCTATTCGGTGCAATACGGAAACTTGGCCATGTTTGTACTCAACTCCTACTTGGCCACCTTTGGGCGCAATAAGGTAGGATTCAGCATAAACAACGACGATGATAAGGACAACGGTCCCCCAAAATTCACCGGCGGCATGCGAGGCGTGGTCGAACGAAATGCGATGCGCTATTTTTTAGCCCTGCAATCCTATTTCGGCACACTAAATCTCCCGGAAGAGGAGCGATTCAAGGCAAGCCTGAATCAATGGTTTGATTTCACCGAAAAATACAAACAACAACTATATGAAATGGAACGCGGCGAATACTTGGCGTTTAAACTGCAGGAGTTCGCCAACCAGACGGAGATGCAGCAACGCATCGACCACCCGCCGGCATATCAAAGCAAGCCCGCGCCAGGTATTTTTGATTTTTGAATAAGTCCGGTGATTCCAGCGCTCCTCTATCACGGAGCACGCAACAACTCGGCAGGTGCATTAATCTCGCTATCCAAAGTACGCAAGAAAGCTTGCAACTGACCTTGTTCCTTTTCACTTAATTCCACCGGTAATAGATCGCTCATACCCACTTTGGTGGATGGCGGTTTGGCGTAATGCCGCATAACGTCGGCAAGTTCTGTGTATTGACCGGCATGCATATAGGGCGCGGTTTTGGAAACATTGCGTAAGCCCGGTGTTTTGAATGACGCGGCGGTTTCCTCTTTGTGATAAATAATGTACTCCAACTCCGGACAATGTTTATCTTTCTGATCACTATACGGACCGCGACAATTGAACTCGCTGCTTCGTACTTTGGCAGTGGCCTTGTATCGCCCCCAATCGTAGCGCTTGCTTGACATGGGAGGTACCGCAATATTATGAAAGCCATGATCAGTGAATAAAGGCCCGTTGTGACAGATACTGCAATTGGCCTTAGAGATAAACAAACGTAATCCCGCGACTTCATCCTTGGACAGAAGGCGCTGCATAGTTTCCGTATCATTTTTCAATGCCGCCTCTACATACCGATCAAAAAGTGAGATTCCCGGCTGCAATCGCCGCTCATAAGCCTCTACCGCTTTGGCCAAATTGACAAACACCCGAGTCACTGCTTGCTGATCCGCTTCGCTCATTTGCAGCCAGGCACCCAGCAAGACCGGATCCTTCACCGGCCCGGCTCGCAGTGGAAATCGATTGCGATCCGACAAATCAGGCATAGGACCAAACAATTGTTCATATTGAGCTTTATAGGCGGGATCGTTGTAAACCAAGTGGGCATATTGAGTGCGACTACCGCCATGCTCCTGCCGGTCTTCCAAAGGACCCAAGGCCTGAGACCACATACTATCGGCACGACCGTCGTGAAAAAACCAGATATTATGACTTGCCCCCACAATAGTTGGCGCATTACGTTCAACCTCACCCAAACCGCGCGCCACTTTCAAACCATCCGTGAAGTATCGCTGCGGTTGATGGCAATTAGCGCAAGCCACTTGGCCGTTGGCACTGAAACGGGTATCAAAAAACAACTTATGGCCCAATGCGACCGCGTTGACATCATCGGCTACCCGGTTGCCCGGATTGGGTGATTGGGCCAAATTACCGATCCAAAAGCTTTGTAATACCGCCAGCTCTGCATCGCTCCAGTGGGTATTTTTAGTCTGTTCGGGAAGCGGCGGTTGCAAATTCACTTTAAACAGCACAAATTCCGTTTGTAAACCTACCTGTACGCTCAGGCTCATTTCCCAATGACCATACATATCGAAGCGGACCCCTTCCACTTCATAGTCTCCACTGCCTAAGTACTTTTTAACACTCAAACGTGTGGGATAACCGTGATTGTGTTGCGGCATGCCGCCATTAGCGTACAACTTACCCGTTTCCAAAGGGTTACCCTGCAGGTCCTCCACATGGACCGTCCAGCTGTGCAATTTATTTACGGGGATGGGCGCTTCATTGCTGAACAAGCTAAGCCTGTAGTTACCTTCCTCGGTAGTTAATGTGACGGCTTTCGCCCGGCTGGTGTATTGCAGCGGGTCAAATTGCCCCCTGTCCATGTGATCGTGGTGGGCGTCAAGGCTATCATGGGTTTGTTGGCCACGGGTTTGCTGATGGCCATTATGGTTATGGTTTTCATTATCATGGCCCTCAGTATGCACCGAGTCCGTGCCGAATTGCAGCTGCGGCGCACAAGCTAAGACTAACATAACAAGCGCTAAAACCAAGATGACCGGCACTGACCTCCACACCCCGCTCCACACCCCGCTCCACACCCCGCTCCACACCAACCCCCACACGTTACACCCACCATTATTCATTTGATTCACTGTTTTCATTATCCACATACTCTAAATCTGTTACATCAACTGCCAAACCCTGCCAATACTAAATTAAGCACCGCACATTGTCATGCCATGATAGGCACGCAGATCAAACCAAATCACACAAAAAACCCGTCAACCTGCAAGCAGGTGACGGGTGAATAACGATACAACTTCTTTATTGTTATGGACTTTAAGTCATGCAGCTATTGACTCTAAGTCAGGGGTTAGTTGTCGTACTCCGCTTCCAATGCCGGCGCATCTGCGGTTCCTTTAATATATCCTGCAGGAATCGGCACGGTAACACCGAAGGCCGCTTCTGCACCGCGGAACGGCTGGATACAGGGAGAACCGAACTCAATGGAACAATCGGTCAGATCGTTACCGTCGGTTCCGTCCATTTTCACCAAGTTCACCCGCGGGAATTCCAGCCCGCTAAAAGTACCACCCAAACCGGCAACCGGAGAATGAGCCGCCGCCACTTTAGCACCGCCATTCCATACATACACATCAATGGAAGCATCGCTAATGTAACGACCTAAGGCTTCAACCGCATCCAATACCGTCAAAGAGCCATCACCCGTGGAGTTGTGCTGATTAACACCGGCATCGTATTCCAGGTTGTCTACCAAGACATAGTCACCCGTTGCGGTTTCTTTGGCCAGAATCAAGATATCACCCTTGGCATTAACACAAGCCGGGGTAAGTTTCTTGGTGGGACCACATTTACCACCAGGAACCAGCTGGTTGCGGTTAATACGATTGTAGTCTTCATGGTAGTAGTAGGATGCGTACTTGATTGTGGCTCCCTTAGACTCATCAATGGGACCGTTTTTGGACGGATCCGCATTGTCGTACAGCACCAGATTGCTGACACGAGCATTGGGTTTGGTACCCCATTTGTCGAAGTTACCACCGGTGGGTTGAAAATCAAATTTCACCCCGGAATAGTTCCAGAACCAGCCACCGCCCCAGGCAGGCACGTTGGGATTCATAGTACTGTTACCGGCCAGCTCCATTTCCTGCTGCAAGCTGCGTGGGAAAGCCACAAATTGCGCCGGATTCACGTTGCCTGCGTTGCTGAACTTGTTGGGATCGCTGGGCGACAGGAAGCTGCCGCCGGTTTCAGCGGTAGGTGTCGTCGGAATGCTGCCCACGGCCACTTGAGCCCCAATGGGGAAGAAGTGGTACAGAGATTTGTAAGTGATGTCATCACCGTCCAAAACACTGTTGGTATAGCGGAATCCGCGAATACCGCCTACATCGGCACCGGTCATTTTACGGAACATATCGGTCACCAAATCGTGCCCGGTACCTTCGATAACCGCCGGCATGACATTGTTAGCCGGGTCAAATTCCGTGGTGAAACGATTACGTTCCAGAACAATACCGTCCGTTTGACCCACAACATCGGTCAACTGCGCGGTAATGACGTGACCGTTATAGGGGTTAACCGCAGTACCGGCAGCGATACTGTCCGCAATCTCCTCATCGATCTGGGCTGCCATATGACGCAGGCGGCGGTCCGGACGCACACTTTCGTTGACGTCATGACCGGTAAATTCCCATTCGACGATGCGGCCGTTTTCCACTTCCACATCCAGCTGGCTGATTTGGGCAATATCTTCACTGTTTTCAATGATGATAACTTTTTTGCCGCGAGGATCCGTCACAACAACCGGAAAGTTGGTTTCCTCATGCATGTCGGAGGAGAAATAAATATCCGGACCGTTATCCATGCCTTTGAGGTTTTCCGCAGCGAAAATGTTTTCCGCAATACCGGCTTCGGACATCACCGCTACCAGGTCCACACCTTCAACATTGCGCAGGTGATTGGTCCACTTCACGATTTCGTTTTTGACTTTGTAACCGGCAGTACCGTCGTTTTGCGGTCGTTTGGTCCAGGGATCAGCAGAGACAACACGGTTACCCGCTTGCACACTGGCATCGGCCGGATTGCCGGTCACTTTATTACCCGGACGCCAGTAGCCGCCTTTGGGGTGTGTGTCGTCAACAATCCACGGGCCGTGAGAAATGGCCTGATCGTCCCAGTCGATGGGGCGGTTTTGCGGGAACTTAATGCCGCCTTTGCAGTTGGAATAACTCACACCGGTGGTAATGGTGGAGCTAACCACTTGAGGTCCACGATTAGTGGTACAACCGATAAAACCGATCTTGATGCCGTCTCTTTCGATAATACGATAAGGAGGTGTCAAATTCATTCCGGTGCCGCGACTGACCACGCCATGATCCAAAGCCCAACTGCCGTTTTCATAAACGTTGGACGCGACCATACCCCAACGATTATAGCCTGTGGCCATATTGGGCGTACCATCAGCGTTATAGCTGGCTACGTATTTGACTTCTCGGAACGGTGCACCAAAGCTGGGAACGTCGCCAATTTCATCTGCAGTATATTTTACGGCTTTCTTAGCGGAGAAGTTATAAGAGGCGTTATCAATGATATCCCGGTTTGCACCGGCATCATTGTGAACTCCAAAAAACTGCATATAGCGATAAGGCGTATAAGCGAACTCCCAGTTTCCGGGAGTGGATACGTCGATACCCAATTGATCCACCAAGCGGATCATTGCCATGCCTTTGGTAATGGATGCTTCACCACTGCCGTGAATGGTGTCGCCGGTGTGTACGTGAATGACGTTTTCATTATGACGACGAATGCGCTTGATTACTGTGGCGCCACGTGCGATACCGCCTTCCAACGAACCGGCAGCATCGCCACGGCCGTTAGTATGTGGATGGTAGTCACCATGAAAGTCGCCGGAATGGATAAAGGTAATTTTTGCTTCATCATCCGCTAACAGAGGTGCACTGGATGCTGCCAGGGCACTGCTGATAAGAGCGGACAGAAGCAGTCTTTGCCTCTTGTTAGATTTCCCCATTTAGTACTCCGTATCTTCTTAGTTAATAATCCAATTACCGGCAGATTAATCTCCGGCAATCACCGATTTTCTTCGTAAATCATAAATCGGGTTCAAAACAACCGCGTCCCATCTGCTCAGGTTTCCTCTGTTGTGTTTGAGACTAAACCTGAATTGCGCCTCTTCCCTAAAGCCACTTTTCTTCCAGCGAAACAATAAAACATGTCTCCCGTATGGTGTCAACACGGGTTAACCCTATATGATCCAGTATATATAGTGTTTTTAATGCGTCTAAGTAGACCGACTTGATTTGCTAAACCAGCGGAACAATAAGATCCAATGGCGTGCACATATACGTGAATGTCAGCTTTTTTTACAAAAAAGTGGCCGATTTTGCAAAACCAGGTTAAATGACACACAATATCTCAGATGCTTGACGGAATAATTTACGCCGATGAAAACCACACGCATTACTCCAAACCGCGACCAAGGGTTTACCCTTAGGTAATTACATCATGTTGAAAATAGCATATTGCGGCTATGATTTTTTTCATAATTGCCTGGATAGCCTACTCACTCAGGAATATGACATATACAAAGTATTCAGTGTCGATGGTGACAGCGACGGGACCAGCAACCAATACGTACTTGAAACCTGTCGCAAACATAGTGTCCCCTACACACTGGAACCCATCAATAGCCAACACATCCGGGAATTGCATAGTTGCAACGTCGACGTCATCATCACGGCCGCCTACCACTACAAGGTTCCCGAACTAAGTAACAGCGGTATACGGGGCATTAACGTGCACCCGACTTTACTGCCTGTTGGCCGCGGAGTATGGCCGCTACCCTGGATCATCCTGGACCAACATCAAGTCAATGGAGTTTCCATCCACAAACTTACCAATGAATGGGATGCCGGTGACATTTTGCAGCAACAAAGTTTTGCCGTTGACGCAAACGAATTACTGGAATCATTAAATGTAAAATGCCAGTTAACGGCGCAGACACTGTTGATTCGGACATTGAAAAACCTGGAGCAATACTGGGAACAGGCGCAGAAACAAATCCTGGAGCCCTGTTGGCCCATACCCTCAAAGGAGCAACGCACACTGGACTGGAATAAAAGCGTGGATGAACTGGACCGCATCGCCCGCGCCTTCGGCAAACACGGCTGTTTCGCTCAGTTTGCCCAACAAGACTGGATGGTTTATTCCCTAAAAGTCTGGACACAAACACATTCACACACACCGGGCTCAGTGGTTCACAAAACCAACACGGAAATGGTCGTGGCCGCCACCGACGGCCTTGTTGGCTTATTGTATTTTCGACCGATAAATTAACAACGTAAAAAGCAAACAGTCCGGCACCACACCGGACTGTTTGTACAACCACATCAAAATTACTGGTTCCCGGATGGCGTAAAGCTAAAGTCAAACGCTCCGGTCCAATCACTGCCATTGGGATAAACGGAAGTCAGGTAATTAATAGGTTCCGCTAAAGCCGCACTGCGCCAATCCATTGGGTCAGCACCCTGATTTTTTTCCTGACCGTCGAATCCATCCTCCGCCTGATGTACAATATTCAGCATTTCAACACAACTGGAATTGATATCGCCGCACATAGCCCCGCTAAAGTACGCCGAATCCAGCCCCAGACCACTCACAATCAAATCCAAAGACGGGTCAAAGGGTAACCACGTGCCTCCTGAGACGGGTGTGTTGCGGTTACCTCGATACTGGGCGGTTGAAATATCCTTTTGTATATATTCCCAAGAACCGTCACCGCGAAAATAGTACTGATCTTTTTTTGAAAACAAATAGTCACCTAGATTGTTATTGGTTTGCGGGTTCAACATCAAAGGCAAGGAAACATCTTCAAAATTCGCAACTGTGGCGCCTCGTCCCAATGCGTTTGATACCGATACCATTTGCAAAACCGGTAATTCAGAAATACCGGCTACCGGCAGAAACTGTTGTTTCATTTCTATCATACCTCTGGCCAAAAACACTTGTCCGTCCGGAGCCGTCAGATCTTTTGTGACCTCGATGCGAAACCCATCCGCCCAACGATTTCCAGCATCAAATGCTAAATACATGGTGGCCTGTTTTTGTACACCGGTGTAATTAAAATCCAAGCGCATCATGGTAGGGTCGTCCGTTTTTCGGTTATCGGAGTTGATCGCTAAACCATCGACAATCAACTTGCCCTCGATATCACCGCTGTCCGCGGTGTTCCAGGAAATATAAAAACCAGGATCAGCCACTCCCGGAACCGGCGGCGTACTGTGATCATAACCGTAATAGAGGCGAATACTAACCTGTGTGCCTGAATCATCAGTGATACTGTAATGAGTTGGGTCCTGGGACCGATAAGTACCGGATGCGGGATCGTTATCCGTAGGATGGACTACACCGTCGTGCTCATAAATGTCCGAGACATGAATCAAGGTATCTGTAATACAGGTCCAGGTGGCCACAGCAGAAACCAGCATTTTACTCATATTGTAACCATTCTTAAAAGGATCATCATTGCCAACCCCTATGTATGCGCATGGCTGCCCTTGCGAATGCGCACCGACTGCCATTTGCACCTGGCCTCCGGTCATACTGTCGGGCAAGCCCATCTGCAAAAACTGGGCTTGACCATCCGCGGAACTACTCGGCTCGGTACCGCACCCGGAAAACACCAATGCGGATACCGCTAAAGGCAGCAACAACAGTTTTCTATTAAAGATACGTTTGGGATTAAATGTTTTCACGCTTGACATTGCTATTCTCCAGTTAGACATTTTATTTGGATTAAATCCTTGAGTTACTGCTATGAACAGACGACAAACGGGCTTCCATTTGAAAGCTAAGCGTTAAAATGTGAAATAATTCCGTTTTGATGAGAATCTGAGGAACTCTGAACATGCCTGACTTAATAACAACCATTCAGCATCAATTTCGTCAGCTCAAAGACTCGGAAAAAGCCCAACAACAGCAACGGTTTTTTAAAACCGCGCCGGGTGAGAACGGTCATGGCGACTGTTTTCCGGGTATTACGGTGCCGCAGATTCGCCGCTTTGCCAAGCAGAACAAACAACTGTCCCTGGACAGGGTTCAGAGCTTGCTATACTCCAGGTATCATGAGGAGCGTTTTCCAGCATTAGTATTACTGATCCAGCACTATCATATAAGAAAATACAAACAAAGGGTTTACGCATTATATAGGGAGCACCGACAGCAGGTGAACAACTGGGACCTGGTAGATGTCTCTGCGCATAAAATAGATGGTGACTATTTGTTGTTATTTTCTAAAACACAACGTCGTGTGTTGTACACACTGGCTCAATCGAAAAGCCTGTGGGAACACCGCATTGCCGTCATCGCGATCTATCGATTTATACAAGCGGGGCAATTTACTGATACTTTGCAATTAACCGAGCAATTTTTACATGACCCCGAGGACGTAATACATAAAGCCGTGGGGTGGATGTTGCGGGAAATCGGTAAGCGAGACGATGATCAACTGCAGAGCCTTTTGTGCCGACGATATCATAATATGCCCAGAACCATGCTGCGCTATGCGATCGAAAAACTACCCCACACACTGCGCCGCCAATACCTAGACGGAACCATAAGCAATTGAATAATAACGATAATAATCCCGAGATCGACTCCCCTCGATGTGCTGATAAAAATATGCAGAAAATTTTCAAATGCGGCAGGTTTCGCAGTCTCTTTAACTGCAGAGGTGGTGTATCCACTGCAAATGAATTGATCACGGGGTTACACTCATGAACCAAAAGCCGGCACACCAAGCCACTTCTTTACCGTTTTCCGCCCGCTCGCTTTTATCGTTCTCGATTTCACTACTGCTGGTTTTTTGCCTGTACCTTCCCACAGCTCATAGCAAAACGCTGGCACCACCGGATGACCCCACACAATCCATTAATTACTGGAAACCCCATACGGTCGACCCACAAAATAATTCCCTGGCACAATATGCTCAAAATATTTTTTCCGTCCTGTTGCGTTCCTGGGACAGTTCCCGCCTGGAGCCCAGCCTTTATGTAGTGGACTCCAGCGCCGGGCCCTGGGCCGCATCACTGGCGGATGGCAATATTTTGCTCAGCCTGGAAGCCATTAACACCTGTTTGAGTTTCGGCAAGCAGCGGGCCGGCCATTTGCTAGCCTTTGTGCTATCCCATGAGTTGTCGCATCAACGCGCCGACGATTTATGGCATCAACGATTTTTCCGTCTGATTGGCAACCAAAGCCCGGAACTGCGTCGCAAAATGCTGCGGGGACTGAATGTCGATTCCAAACTCATGAACGACATTGAACAAAAAGAGGCCCAGGCGGATCACGACGGCCTCATCCTAATGGCCAGCGTGGGTTACGATCCTTACCAGATTCTGGATAAAAAAGATTTTTTCACCGCTTGGGTGGAAAATATTTGGGGCAACTCCTGTATAGTTTCAGATAACGATTCCGCCGCATCAAAAGCCTGCAAACAAGCGCACTCGCGCGCTCTACGGGCCGGCGCACAATTGCACAATGCCGCATCACAAGCCATGCTGTATGAAATGGGTGTACAAAACTTTATTGCCGCGAACCACCTCGAGGCCCGCAGGTACTTCACGGCTTATGGGCGCCAGTACCCTTCCCGAGCGGTGCTGTCTGCACTGGGTTTAACCTACCTGGCAGAAGCTCTGAAAATTCAAAAACGCATGATTCAGGACGGATTTCTAAAACAACCGGACTTTTACTACCCCCTGTTATTGGACACGGACGCGGAAGCCACCCCCCGGCAAGCCGTACTCAAACGTGGTGGCCCTGCGGTTCTGCAGCAGTTGAAAAAACAACTGGATGAAAACGCCCGACAAAGCATCCACTACTTCGAAAAAGCGATAAAATTGGAACCGGATCATCCCGCCGGCTACCACTTGTTAGCCATTACCTATCTGCTACAGGGTAATACTTATATGGCCAGGGGTGTTATCCAGGGCAAAACCATACCTCTTTTTAAAGCCTCTGGTAGCACAGATCTATTGCTTGCAATGACCAATGCCTTAGAAGGTAATAGCACCAGAGCCACCAAGCTATTCAAGCGCGTACTCAAATACACTGATCAAAACCGCCCGGGCAAGCCTCAACACACAAGCGGTAGCATGAGTCCTAACTTATTGTTGTTTAGCGCCTACTATAACTACGCCGCACTGGCTCGACACCAAAATAAAGCAGACAAAGCCACCCAGGTTTGGAATCAACTGGCCAATCAAGCCAAATCATCAGGAAACAGCTTGTTATTCCGGTTAGCTCTTGGACAATTACAAACCTCCCATAAGCAAAAACCCGTGCAACACGCCCCAACCATAAAAGGATTGCGTTTAGGGGACAACCTCAGCTCCGGAAAATTGGCTCAGGCCAAAAGCACGGACTTGTGGATAGAAGGCGAGCAATTTCGAGTATTGCGTTTCCAGGATGGCAGTCGGTTTATCGTGGGACCGGACGCCACGATAGTCAACGCCTGGCTGGACAGCAGTTCTTCCAAAGTCCTGAACCGAATTGCCATTGGAGACAACGCCGACCGACCGGTAAAAGCTTTGGGAATTCCCAACCGACAGATTCATCTGTCCAGTGGCGAATATCTGGCCTATGACCACTACGGACTGGCAGTGAAAGTGGAACAAGGAGTGGTATCCGGATGGTTTCTATACAATCCATGAGCCTTTTACCACACCGACTATAATAGAAACTTGTGCCGACTCTATGAGTTGCCAATAATTTCACTATTCATGGCGGAACCCACGTTTTGGACACCGGTAATCAAGAACCTCTCTCAAACCGCGACGAGCAGATTTTGCTGGCTCAGCAAGCCGCCGCCGGTGATCCGGTGGCGCGCAGCCGCGTTAATCAGTTCCTGGACCCCATTATCCGTTTTCAAACGGACCGCTTTTGCAAACGCTTCTGCAAGGAAAATCAATTTATCTATACCTGCACCTTACCCAAACCCTGGGGCACACCGGCATCAGGTGCCGCACTTTGTGAATGGGGTAACGCCAGCTACGCCTGGATGCTGGACGACCTGAGCAACGCCAAGAGATTACAGCAATACCGTGGTGACAATGGCGCCAGCCTAAACAACTATATGTACCATATCGCCAACTCCCTACCGTTCTACGAACGCTGGAAAAACTGGCGTTTCGGCCGCAAAGTGCACGTTCCTACCTACATACAATCCATGGGTCCTCAGGCCGGCAGCGCATTCCTGGCCCTGCGCAGCGGAGACAATATTGCCCTGATCGCACAAAAACTGAGTTTAAGTGAAGCGGATACGGAGATCCTCTGTCGCAAAATAATAGTGACCCTAACGCAAAAAAATCGTCTGCATTTGCTCAATCCACCCAGCACCATATCTCTAAGCCAGGACTATGACGGTAATGAAACTGAAATGGAACCGGCTGATGCAAGCCCATCACTGGAACAAACCGCTGACCACGACGCCTTACACCAGGCTTGGCAGCTATTAAATCCGACGGAACAATTTGTGCTGGAATCCATGGTCATGGACCAACAAGATGCTAATGATGTGCTGAACGCTTTGGAAAAACTGGATATTCGTATTAAAGATGGAGTACCACCCCAACAGACCAATCGCCAGCACCTATACTATTTTCGACGTAAAACCTTGGCCAAATTGGAAAAATTAATGGAGTCCAGTTAAAGTGAATTCTGTTCAAAAATTATCAATTTTCGGGTCTTTTAAACCATATGCAAACAGAAGCGGCAAATAGTAGGTAAAGGAACCTGATATGCACAACTCCAGTCAACAGGAACAACACCCGGACTTGGAATCCCTCAGCGGATTTGTCATGCAACCCGACCACCCGGACTTCCAGAAGCTAAGTGTACACTTGGCCCAATGCCCCCGGTGTCGCCAACAAGCCGGCACCTTGTCCGCCATCCGCAGCAGACTATCAGATGGTTCTTTACAACCGGATGACACGGCGACATATCGCATAGAAGCTTATGTGGACAAACTTCTGGACGACGAGGAAGTGCAGAAACAGTTACAAAAAAACCCGGCAACACTCAAAGCCGCCCTTCACTACGCATCCCATAGCACAGCCATGAAACGGGCTTTAGCGGCGCATACCCCGCTTAAACCTCAACAACATTCCGGCACGCAGCGTACCGGAATATTGGAAACACTTAAACAAGCTCTATGCCTTCGACCACCCCTGTGGGCCAATGCGCTTGCAGCCACAGCGTTAATTGCTGTAACCGTCCTGCTGGTGCCGACGCTGCAGAATCCCTCAGGACATTCCGAGCCCCAACTCGCTAAAGTTACGGCGTTTACCGTTGCGACTTATCAGGACAGCGATAAGATCTTTTATCAGGAGCACGCCAAACCGGGTATAGGATTTTTCGGCCAGGCCGCTAAAATCAGCAAGCCTTATGCCTCCATGCAGGTAAGCGCAAGCGATAACGCATTAGTGCTGCAGTGGCCTACCGTTGCTAAAGCTGACAGTTACCACATCACACTACAACTGGTAAAAAGTGAAGAACGAACTTTGATTGGCGAGAAACAAAGCAAGGTCAACCAAGTGACTTTTTCCAATCACAAACCGGTATCCGGATACCGTTATGAATGGACTTTGTCCGGAAAAACCATGGACGCCCAATCCTTTTACACCCATGGCGGCTTCGTCATCAACAAGCATACAGAATGAGGTTACACATGAATCAATCGGCTAAAGCGTTATGCCTGGGACTCACCCTTTGCTTGAGTTTGCCACTGGCCGCACAAAACCGGGGCATCACAATGACGCAAAAAACACCTGCTGTAGATCCACAAGCACAGCAAGGTGTCTATAGAGCATTAATCATAGGAAACAACCGTTATAACGACAAAAAGTGGCCATCATTGAAAACGGCGGTATCCGATGCCCGAACCATCAAGACCTTATTGGAAGAGCATTACGGTTTCACCGACGTTAAAATGCTGGAAAACGCCGGAAGGCGCGACATTCTGCTGGCACTGCAGGAATTATCCCAACGTGTACTGCCTAATGACAATGTATTGCTTTACTATGCCGGACATGGCTTTATGGATCTGGAAACCAATAAAGGCTATTGGATACCCTCGGATGCAATGGGGCTGGACCACACTACTTTCTTAAGAAACTCAACCATCCGTGATGAAATGACCACCATTGCATCACGAGCTAAACACTCTTTACTCATATCCGATTCCTGCTTCAGCGGCACCTTGCTGCGCGCCGGCACCCGCGGATTGCCCCCCGAAAACAACGCGGAATTGTTTTACCAAAAAGTGGCGCAAAAGAAGAGCGTGCAAATCATGGCGGCAGGAGGCGCCGAGTACGTTGATGACGATTATAAACAGTCCGGCCATTCTCCCTTTACATATTTTCTCTTAAGTGAGTTAAAAAACAACGATAAGCCTATGCTGACGGTGTCAGAGCTGTCTGCCAATGTTCAAAAAGCCGTGGCCAACAATGTCGATCAGGTTCCGGAAAGCGGCGTACTTCAAGGAGCCGGTGATGAACTGGGCGAATTTATATTTATTAAACTGAAACTCCAAGTAGACGGCGTACCCGCAGACAAAGTGAAAGTGCAGGTGGAAGTGGAGCAGGGCAAGGCCGACAACGCCACCGCAGCTGCCACCAATGCCTCAGCGGACAGCAAAGCAAGCGCAAAAGCGAACCAACCCAAAAAAGTTTTGAATCCCAGATTTGTAACACCTCTTCCCACCCTGTAATCTCAACGCGGTAAACCAGCATGAAAATGAAACCAACACTACTCATCCTAATAGCCTTGATCACTGCATTCGGTGTCAACAGCGTTTATGCCGCCGATGTCAGCCTATCGTTCGGCGCCAAACTTGCGACAAGCAACTGGACAGGCAACAATACAAACAGCGACACCAGTTTTGCACAACGTTCCGGGCACGTCGGCCTCAATCTAATGTTGCAACGGGATCAATTTTACTTTGGCTTTAATTTACAAGGCGGTAACCACCAATTTAAAACCGGATCCCCGGAACGCATTTTAGCAAACGGCTCAACTATTGCCGCCACTGCGAATGAAAACATCAAACACAACGAGCTGGACTTGGTATTGGGTTATTATGTGGTAAAAAATATTTCGATTTTTGCTGATCTCAAGTCCATTAGCAATGAATGGACAGACGAAGACCCAATTGTCAAAATGCAGGCCAGCGGCCTGGGTTTGGGAGTATCCGGTTACGTCCCTGTCGGCAAGCATTTTATATTTTACGGTTCCGCAGGCAGTGTACCTCTTAATGTGCAAACGGACGGAACCGATGTTGGGCAAGGCCGTGTCAACGCCATTGAACTGGGCGGCGCAGTCAACTTGAGCTCTCGTAACCGCTTGAGCTTTGGCTTCAAACGCCAGCGACAGCACTACGAGTTCGACAACGGAGATTCTCAAAAACACAACTTGAACAGTTTCTTTATCGGCTACAACCACAGTCTATGGTTACGTTAATTTTGCTTGCCCCCATGTATAGCCACCTCATTAGGGGTTACACGAATACACAAGCACTCACAAGTTGAACGGAAACAAAATTAAACGACACCCAATGAAACCGTTTTGGCGCATCTTGCTTATCTCTCTGGTGTTGAACAGCCACACGGGCGCAAGTGCCGAGTTCAAACTGAGTGTTACCACCCATCTGGGCGACCGGCAAACTTTCCGCCAAGGCGACACCATTGCCTTTTTAGTGAGTTTGCATCAAGATGCTTATTTACACGTAATTTATGAGGACGCTGCCGGTGACCTGACCCTGGTCCTGCCCAACCAACAGCAAGCAGAAACCTTCTACAAAGCGGCTCAGTTTATCAGTGTCCCGGCTGCGGATGCGGGTTTTGAATTTAGTGTTGGGCCGCCCTACGGGAAAGAAACCCTGTGGGTCATCGCGTGCGACAAACCCCTGGACTTAAACCGCCTCGTAGCCTTAACAGCCGTAGAAAACGGCATGCACTTACTGAAAAACACAAAAATAGAACAATTGAAAAAGAAACTTTACGCGTATGCCAGCGAACACAATCTGAGATTGGATACAGCTGCCGGCAGCATACACACCCTACCTTAATGAGCGTCCATGGGTTTATGGGGGAATGACACACCGAATTTAAAGATAGGACCGCCACTTTGGCGGCAGCCCCATCACCATCACTAATGCTTTGTTATGGCTGAACGTAAGCGAACCCTTTCAATTGAAGGTCGGCGATAGCGGTGACACCTGCAGTCACATAACCCACACCCTCAATGAGCTGATCTGTTTTTACGCCTTTCTTACGCGCTGTGTTTTGGCAATAATAGACTTTTACGCCCAGACCGATGACATCTTCCATAGCCTTCTGAAAAGGATTCGAAATGGCGTTGGGGTTAGCCGCATTATTATTCAAGACCAAACCCGTTCCACCACTGTGCACAATTGCCACAATTTGATAGTCGTCCTTATCCAGGCCATGGGTGATTTCATAGTCCTTAATAGCATTTTTGATATTCCCCAGAGCGTAGGGTGCGGTGCACCCTGAATCTTTACAGGTGTTATGTATCTGGTACACCACTTTTACCTTTTTCGTTTTTTGTAAACACCGGGTGAGTGCCTGTGTGCCTGGACCAAATTCGTCATCTAATGTCATTCCACTGACCAATCCCACCGGACAGTCCTCACCCGCAACCGCACCAAACGAAAACATGGCAGCCCCCAACAATACAGAACTTAACAATACTCCTTTATATTTCATTTGCATCCTCCTATTATGATTGTTTTTGAAACGCCAAGCGCCGGCTTAGAATACCCAATCAGCCACACTAATAAAGATTCTAAACCGTAGCATTTCCATTGCTGTACAAATAGTGCTGTATTACACAAAAAATGCGTACGTCACACAGGGGTTCGACCGGAATCCAACAAAGAAGAAAAAACACATCCTTGCATTTGATACACAACACAGGAGTTCCCTGCTTTGGCAGCCCTGCCGACATCACAACTCATTCTAAAACGAATACCTTATAAATGTGAATATGTAATATTACCTAACCTGATCAGTTGCTAGGCAATCCAAGGGTAATCATAACTTAACAAAACTAAGCAGTTGCTGCTTTCCTGACCACTGCAATAGTCGAAACAGAGATACAACCTTTTTGAACAAGAAACACTCACTGAAAACGGATTTTTGAATTTCGGGACCAAAAGGATTAGTATACCTACATAGATTGCTCAGCAATTCCAATACGAAGCCGGACAGGATAAGGCCTTTATTCAGGCCGCTTGTAACACAGCTCCCAACTCATTCTCGGCGGGGGATACAGAGAATGCGGTCCAAGACTATAATGCATGGATTGAGTCAATGCAGTTTGCCCTATTGCGCACTGGTTGCTGTCTGCGCATCCGTTATTATGTTATCCCTGTACAAGAATGCTACAGCACATGACCATGACGTGTTGCTGCTTAACGAACCTGTTCAACCCATTCCGGTAATAGACATCGACAGGCGAAAGTTTAGTCTGGGAGAATCTCTGTTTCATGAAAAACAACTGGACCGTCACGAGCGTAAATCCTGCAGCAGTTGCCACGACTTAAGCAAAGGAGGTAGTGATGGCAAAACCACCTCACGCCCCCTTAACCCCGAAGAGCCCAGAAGTAAGGAGGTCAATACCCCCACTATTTTTAACGTTAAATTCAACGACAGCTATTATTGGAACGGATTGTTCGAAAGCCTGGACGAGCAATTGGATGACGCTCTATTGGAACTCAACGATTCCTGGCAAATTCTGGCATCTCGCTTAGCCCACATTCCCAGCTATGAGAGAAAATTTAACCTTCTATATAGTGATGGTATTACCGCCACCAACATCAAAGATGCCCTGAGTTATTACGTAGCCTCACTCAGCACGCCAAATTCTCCCTTTGATCAATACCTTAGAGGAAAACCCAAGGCCATTGATGAAAAACAAAAAACAGGATACCGGCTATTCAAACAACACGGTTGCATTGTCTGCCACCAAGGTATTAATGTGGGTGGCAATCTGACCCTTCCCCTGGCCGAAATTACACTTGACAAATTTTCGCCGGCGTTGGGTAATACCCTTACGGATCGAAATTCGGGCAAAAATAACAAAATTCGAGTTCCCAGCCTGCGCAATGTGGCCCTAACCGCCCCCTATCTACACGATGGCTCAGCAGCCACCTTGGAAGGAGCGGTAAACCACATGTCGAGACAAGCACCGGGGCTCTCAATACCAAAACAGGACACGGACTTGATTATACGTTTCCTAAAATCCCTCACTGGGGAGTACAACGGACAAATGCTGTGAAATTACCGTTTTCACGAGTCATACTTGCGTTTTCGGCATTGATACTGACTGTCAGCGCGGTCTATATCAGTCGGCAGACGGTGGACTGGGAGCAGCATGAACATTCTCTGGGAAATTTGCGCAATATCCAGCTCAAGGATTCGCAGATCAACCAGGAAGTGCTCAAGATCCGCTTTGCGGCCTACTCCGATTATGACAAAGTGTCACAAATAGCTACCGATCTGCGCACCCACGCCAAGTCCCTTGAGCAGGTTTCCGATTCTCTGGCCCCCATGAGCCGGGCTCTAAGCCAAAACCTGATGAAAAAAATCCAACTTTTGGAACAATTCAAGTCAGCCAATGCTTTGTTGAAAAACGCTTTGATCAGTCTTCCTACGCTAATGGAAAACACCAAACCGCATTTGCGATTCTTAAGAGGTTACCAAAAAATCAGTAGCCGTCTGGACAAATTAGCCCACGTCACCTTACTCAACAGCCAACTTTCCGGCACTTTAGCAGCAGACATAAATACAGAATTGGACGCGATCGCCACCTGGCAAGTCAACAAGCCAAAAACCACCGCCCCTTACATTAACAAAGTCGTGCGACACATAGAATTTATCAGCGAAAAACAAACCGAGGTAGGCAACATCATTAATAACATGCTGCAATTACCCATCGCGGATATCACCAAATCCATGCAGCAAATCCATTTGGATCGTCACGAAGCAAGGCTCGCGGACACCAATGCCAGCCGGATTTTACTCTACGTGTTATCCCTTGCCTTGCTCACGTACACTGTCCTGGTGTTATTCAAACTCAAACGCAATAGCCAGGAACTAAACGAAGAAAAAGATCGGGCATTGGTTACCCTGCAATCCATCGGCGACGGAGTCATCACCACTGACGCCTTTGGTAATGTCCGTTTTTTAAACCCCATTGCCGAAGAACTCACGGGCTGGACCACAGCAGAAGCACAGCAAGAAAAACTCAACAATATTTTCAAAATTCAAGACGAGCAAACCAAGACCCCAATTGAGGGCTTGGTGGACCAATGCATCAGCGAAAATCGCCAAGTCAGCAGCACAGAATCCAGCATACTCATCAGTCGAGATGGCAAAACCACTCCAATTGAAGAAAGCGTGGCACCTATTCGAGGTAGTGACGAACAATTATTGGGTGCCATTATTGTGTTTCGTGACGTCAGCCGTACCCGCGATCTAAGCCGCAAATTGGCATTTCAAGCCAGTCACGATGCCCTCACCGGAGTGATTAATCGACGTGCGTTTGACCGTAAACTCAAATACGCGATCAGCAGCGCCAAGCGCAACGGCCGCCATCATTCCCTGTTTTACCTGGATTTGGACCAGTTTAAAATCGTCAATGACACCTGCGGTCACGATGCCGGCGACCACCTTTTAATCAAAGTCACTTCGCTGTTGCAGCAAAAATTACGCAATGTGGATACCTTGGCTCGGCTCGGGGGCGATGAGTTCGGCATATTGCTGGAAAATTCCAACCTGGACTATGCCTTGAATTTCGCCAAGGAACTGCTGTATGAATTCAAAAACTTTCGTTTTAATTGGCAAGGCATTAGCTTCCAGCTGGGCACCAGCATCGGCATAGTGCAGATTCACAAGGGAACCGAGAGCATAGTCAGTTTGCTCAGCGCCGCCGACATGGCCTGCTACGTAGCAAAAGACATGGGGCGTAACCGCTTCCATGTGTTTCACAATAAAGACAAGGAACTCATGCGCAAGCACGGTGAAATGCAGTGGGTGTCCCGACTCACCCAAGCATTCAAAGAAGGGCGTTTTGTCCTATATCGACAAGCAGTGGTGCCACTACGGAACCAATTGAGCAATACCCAACGCCATTATGAGTTACTTATCCGTCTGCGTGATGACACAGACGAACTGATATTACCCAGCAGCTTCATACCCGCTGCCGAACGATACAATATCATGCCTATACTGGATCGCTGGGTGATCCGAACTGCATTTGAACAGTGTTTTCAGTTCTCCAGCAACGATCGTTACGCCATCAACCTGTCCGGCACTTCGCTGAACAGCGGTACTTTACTGGAATATATAACCAAGGAACTGCGACGTACACCCGTGATCCCGGATAATGTCTGCTTTGAAATCACGGAGACGGCTGCCATCGAAAATCTGGAAAAAGCCGCCAAGCTCATCAAAGAACTCAAACAACTGGGATTTAAGTTTGCTCTGGATGATTTTGGCAAAGGCCTGAGTTCCTACTCTTACCTTAGCAACCTGCCCGTGGACTATTTAAAAATAGACGGAGAATTCGTCAGCAATCTAACAGACAACCCCGTCAACTGCGAAATCATTAAATCCGTTAACCACATTGGGCATTTGTTGGGCATGAAAACCATTGCTGAGTGTGTAGAAAACGAGAAAACCTCCAACAAACTGGCGGCCATGGGCGTAGATTTCGCTCAAGGCCATAAATTCGGTCTGCCGGAACCCATTTTTGTTAACTGGGCTTTGGCAGAATCCTCTTCGATTATCAACGTCAATTAGGGGCCGCGGCTGAGCCCACAATCCCGGATGCTTTACTTTTTTGCATTGAAGCTTACAATGACCTGTGGTTTGTGATTGAGTAAGCAAGATGGCATCTACACCCTGTACAAATACGACATTAGCGCCAAGCATCCAAGCCAAAAACGGAATTTTTCAAAAAATGTGGCGAGGTTTTTGCCGCGTTATGGTGAACGTTTTCTACCGCGAACTGGAGATTTCCGGTCTGGAAAACTTACCCCAAAGTGGTGCCGTGATCCTATGTGCAAACCACGCCAATGCCCTGGCGGATGCTCTGATAGTACAAACGATAACCACGAAAACTGTACACCCCATTGCCCGTAGCGGTCTGTTTAAAAATCCTGTATTGAAACCGGTTCTCAATTTGATTCAGGCCGTTCCTGTATACCGACAACAGGACGGCGAAGGCGACATGAACCACAATCTGGATATGTTCGCTCGCTGTCATGACATGCTGGAGATTGGCGAGTGGCTATTAATCTTTCCTGAGGGGCAAAGCCATTCAGATCCCAAACTGAGAACCTTGAAAACCGGCATAGCCCGTCTGGCTGAAGGCGCTTTACAGCGCAACATCGAACCCCTCATTGTCCCCATCGGTTTGAATTTTTCCGATAAAGGTCGTTTTCGCAGCCGTGTACTCATCAAAATCAACCCACCCTTGGCCGCCCAACAGGAACTGGACCGCATCGGCCCAGACCCGGAACGGATTCGGTTATTTACCCACAAAATTCAAACCGAACTGGAAGCGGTCACCCTCAATGCAGACAGCGAAGGTGACTTTGAATTTATCCAGTGGTTGGAGCGTTTTTTTGCCATGCGCCACGGCAAGTACAGACGTCGAAGTATGGAGTTGCGATTCAAGGCGTTGAAAAAAATCGCTCAAGCACAAGAACACTTGCGGGAGCATTGTCCCAACAAAGTGGTACAGCTCAAACGCCAACTGGCGCAATTTGAGCGCCTATGCCAACATTGGGGAATCCGCGACTATACACTGACCTTTGACTACCGGCTGGGCAACGTGAGTCGCTTCATTCTACGCAGCATCGCGGTTATTGTCTTGGTTTTGCCCTTGGCCGCCTGGGGTATTCTGAACTCTATTGCCCCGTTTATATTAACACGGGCCATTGCCCGCGCCGTATCGAAAGGTCGCGACCAATACGACACTGCGAAAATGGTCCTGGGATTATTCTTTTTCTGGATATTTTGGGGCACTCAAACCGCACTTGTATTCTATTATTATGAAATCGGGGCGGCATTGCTCTATGCCGCCAGCCTGCCTATCAGTGCAGCCCTGGCGCTGTTTTATCGTAAAGAACGACGCCGTATTTGGGAAAACCTGCGGGTGTTCGCCCTATTTGTCCGCAAGCGTAAACTCAGGCGTTATCTGGAAGCCAAACGCAAGCATATCGAAGCAGAACTGGCGCAGCTGGTGCGCATAGCCAAAAAAACGACTTTGTAGTCACCAAGACCTGATTCCCTGTATAACTGCGGCTCACCGTCCAGGTTGCGACGCGTAGCGCAACTCCTACCCTGTTTAATTCTGGAATAATCCAACGAATCACCTATTATTAACCTCATTACAAAGAAAACCAACGACCTACGGAGCTTCTCCATGACAGTCAATATCATGAAAATATACCACCGCTTGAATCCACGTCTGAACTTCCTCTGTATTCTATGCCTACTTGCCTCGGCTTGTGCCGGTCCCACAGTGAAGCAACGAGTCCTTATGCCCGCCAACGCCGATGTGATGAAAAATTCAAAAAAACTCGCCGTTATCGACTTTCATGGTGATCGCAAAGGGATATTTACGGCGAAAATGGAAGCGTTTTTTACCAACATCCGAGTCCAGGGTTCGCCGTACTTTGCCGTCATTGACCCCGGCATGATGGATTCGATAGTGGCCAACAATTTTACGGTACCTCAACACCTACTGCAGGAAGCAGCCCAATTTGGCGAATCGGGCGACATTGCCTCTATATTGTCCTTGTTTGACGCCATCCCCAAACCACCGGGACTCAAACCAATAAAAACCGGTCCCAGAAAGTCCCCAAGACGCCGGGCACGCAATGAGGTTTCACTGCCTGAGATCACACCTCCAAGCTATGTGTTTCAACGACAAGACGCCGTACGATTGGGACAATTATCGGGAGCAGATACGATTTTAACCGGTGCGGTCAAATGGCCTTTTGTTAACTATGAGCGCTACGAAAAAGAAGAAAGCGAATGCGTTAAGTACGAACAAAAAAACAATCCCTTAACACCCGGCATTAGCTCCAAAAAATGTGTGGAATACGTCAAACATAAAATACCCTGCACCAAACAAAGTGCGGAGATTGAATTTGCCATTAAAGCTGTCAATGTTGACAACAATCAAATCACCTTTGCCAAAACCTATAGCGCTAATCAAACCCATAGTTATTGCAATAACGAAAAGAACAACCAGGCCAAAGACCCCGTTGATTTGTCAAAGATGGCAATGGATACCGCTATCGAGAAAATGCGGCACGACGTCGCACCTTATGAAATCACCATGTCCATTCAATTGTTAAATAAAGATGGCAGTGAACTCAAAGACCACAAAGAAGCAAAATCCATTTTTGACAGCGCCTTACGCTTTGCAAAAAGCGGCCATCTGGACCGTGCCTGCAATGATTTTCACCGGGCCCAGCAGTTGTATAACCAGTCTGCTGCTATTTACTACAACCTAGGTGTTTGCGCTGAAGTCAAAAATGACATGGAACTGGCTCTGGACAATTATCGTCATGCCGAGACCTTGCTGAAAAAGCCCAACCGATACGTCACTCAGGCTTTTGCACGAGTTGAAGACCGTATCGAGAAAGATCGAATCGTTGCAGATCAATTGCGATAGCCCCTTCTTTTAATCCTCAACAAGAAAGGCGGACGCAGTCCGCCCTTTTTGCTTAAGATTCAAGCATATTTAACATTTCCCACTTCAATCCCGGGCGTTTGCATCCGATAAAACAATGACATCCGGAATTCGCCCAATATTGCCCCATAACTTGAACGCGAGCAGATGAAAGTCGAGACCGACAGCCCAATCGAATTTAACAACGATGTTAACAATATACTCGTCGTAGACGACGACCCTGTCATTTCTGCTCTCGTATCCAGCCTACTGGGCTTATACGGCATTAGAGTGCATGGAGCGAGCTGTTTAAAGGAAGCCTACCATGCCTGCCAAGTCTGTCCACCCGATTTGATTTTGTTAGACTACGCATTGCCGGATGGCAGCGGGCTCGAGTTTATAGAAACACTGAGGGCGAAAGACGAACCGCTCCCGCCGATAATCATGCTGACCTGGCGCAATGACAATACCATTATCGAACGCTGTCTCGACAAAGGTGTCACAGATTTCATACCCAAGCCCGTCAACCCCCAGTTATTGTCACAAAGAGTTATATACACACTACGCGCATCCATAAACGAACGAGAACTCCATACAAAACGCAAGCAGTTGGTAGAAATCCAAAAAATAGCCGGTATAGCCTATTGGGAATTTGACCCGGTGAAGCGCACTGTATTTTGTACCGAAGAACTGTTTGAGCTACTAAACCGCAAGGAACAAGACCTGGATATAAGCCCGGAGGAGTTCCTTGCGCTTATTCATCCCGGCGACAGAGACTTTTTTTCCAGTCTGTTTTCACAAACGCTGCATCCGGATTTAACCTTTCAACTGGAACACCGCATGCTGGGAGAATCGGATGAAACGGTTTATGTGCAAGAGCATGGCGAGGTGGTGAACGCGGACAATCGACACCTGAAACTCACATGCACGGTCCAAAATATCAGTGACAAAGTAGAGTACGACCTGCAACTGCATCAACAGCTCAGTTTCGACGAGCTGACCAAACTTCCTAAACTCCGTTTACTCATACATCAACTCAACGAACTTATTATTGCCAAGAAAACTGAACAACTCGGTGTCATCTGTATAGGGATCGACCGTTTTAAACAAATCAATGATTCTTTTGGTTATGACAAAGGCAACAAGCTTCTGCTTCAACTAAGTGATCGACTAAACCAGTGCGGCGCAAAACTTATCGGTCGCATCAGCGGGGATATTTTCATTCTAGTCACTCCGTCAACCAAAGCAGAAAATGAAATTCAATATTTTATAGACAATCTCACACAACAACTGCACAAAACTTTCACGCTTGACCAACACGAAATCTATCTTACGTTCAGTCTGGGCACTGCCTTTTACCCCAAACAGCACGGCAATGGCGACATGCTGATTCAATACGCTGAATCCGCCATGTTTGTTGCAAAAGCGAAAGGTGGTAATCGACAAACCAGATACCAAAAAAGCTCTATTAACATCGCTTCTGAAAGACTGGCCACACTAACAGAACTGCGCAAAGCCATTGGCCGAGAAAACTTCACCTTGTATTACCAACCTCAGGTATCTGTTAGCAACCGCAGCCTTCAAGGAATGGAGGCCTTAATCCGTTGGCAGCACCCTGAAAAAGGACTGATCCCTCCGGACCAGTTTATACCTCTTGCTGAGGAAACCGGGCTGATCGTACCAATTGGTCGCTGGGCCTTGAGAACTGCCGCAAACCAGGTAAGCCAATGGATCGCCGCCGGTTACGGTAAATTGAAAGTAGGTGTAAACCTTTCTGCACAGCAATTTGAAGATGCCGCATTGATTAAGGATGTGGAAAAGGTACTTGCCGATACGGGCATCCCCCCGGGCTGCCTGGACCTGGAACTCACCGAATCCTGCGTCATGAGCGATATAGGACGAACGATCAATATTCTGTCCGCATTTCGGGAAATGGGGGTACAAACCTCTATGGACGATTTTGGCACCGGGTATTCGTCTCTCAGTTCCCTAAAACACATGCCCTTACAAACGCTAAAAATTGACCGCTCCTTCATCTGGGATATACAACCCAATGGTGAAAACGGTGAAATAGCCAAACTGATTATTGCTTTATGCCACACCCTGAATATGAATGTAATCGCAGAAGGCGTTGAAACCCAGGAACAGATGAATTTTTTGGTGCAGCATAATTGCAATGAGGCGCAGGGGTTTTATATCAGCAGGCCCTTACCCGAGATCGTTTTCGAGAAAAAGTTTTTAAACCCACACAACAACAGATATCGCAGTGCGTCTTAGTCCGGCAACCTCGCATATACAACGACCACATTAGACACTACCGGCATTCTTTCCAACCTTCCCTACAGAAAAGAAAGCCAATGCCTGACGAACCCGTTGAACCTGAGCTAACATTTGCCTCGCAGTAACCTCTAATTCCTCGGAAGAGACAGCCCCCATTTTTGCCGCTCTGTCTAACTGGTGGATAGAATGACTGACAGCGGTCACATCCCGGGCCTGCTCCTGCGAAGCGCTCGAAATTTGACTCACCAATTCCGCTGTTTCCACAATCCCTGGGACTACCTCCCGAATCAAACCACCGGCCACCTCGGCGACTGCAACACTATTTTGCGCCAATTCACCAATTTCATGAGCCGACTGTTGACTGCGTTCGGCCAGTTTGCGCACCTCTTCTGCGACTACAGAAAAACCTCGACCATGATCACCCGCTCTGGCGGATTCAATGGCGGCATTGAGTGCGAGCAAATTGGTTTTGTAGGCAATATCTTCGATCAACGACACCCTTTCCGCAATGCTTTGCATTGCATCCACGGTATCCTGCACTGCCCTCCCGCCTTTTTGTGTTTTCTCTGAAACTGCCGCAGCAATGCTTTGGGTTCTTGTTGCATTGTCAGAATTGATTCCCACAGACTCAGAAATCAACTTTAAGGAGGTACTTATTTCCTCCAGGGAATGCGCCTGCTTTAAGGCCGAGTGATTCAATTGTTTGGAAGACGTGTTCACATGAATCGCCGCCTGATTCACCTCACTGATAGAGTCCAGAATATTGCCAATAACATCGGCCATGCGATCGTTCAACTGCATCATGGCTGCAAGACTTTGTCCGGTTTCATCGGCGCTGTGATCACCGTGTCCCGACTCCTGCAGGCTCCCGCTCGCAATGCGTAAGGCGGTTTGTTTCATATGTTCCAGCGAATTGACAATGCGAACGACAACGGTGGCAATCAGTAGAGCCACCGCCACACTGACCAGAACCACAACAACAATGAGGGAGAAAGCCGCACGGGTCACGTATCCTGTTTCAGCAACAACATTTTCCACCTTAGCATCGGCATCGGACTCCACTTTAGCTAAGAAGTCGATGAGCTCCCGGGTCGTGTGTAAATAGCCTGCGTACCTGCGCTGCAAACGTATGTACGTGGAAACCGCAGTTTGAAAGCCCCCCACTACCGCATCCGAGCGCTGTGAAAACTCCTGCGCCAGGGTCTTTCCGGAACGGTGCTTTTCCTGAACAAACAGTTTGGCCACACTTACCAACTTTGCGGTTTTGCGATACTGGGTGATACGTTTATCGACCTCACTGGAGCTCAACTCCGTTCCTGAAGTCCGCAACAAAGTTTCATAGGCAAAATAGATAGCTAAAAAATTAATCTGTGATTCCATGGCGGAATCCGCAGCAATCCACCGCTGGGACAAACCGGAGTTCCAACTGAGACGTTGATTCGGATTATTTTCCAAAACTTCAACGTAGGAATCTCCCAATTCTTCCAATTGAGTCAAAAATCCGTTAAATGCGGTAAAATCCACGTACAATTTCCGATCAGCTGTCACAAACTCTCGCAACAACTGAATCACTTCGCGTTGTGATTGGTTGAAAATATCCATATGTTGCTTAAGGCGAAGTATTTGGTTGGAGTTCATCAATCCTGCGGACATCAAGCGATCAAACGCTTTATCCGCGCTGTTTTTATGCACATCAAGGTTTAAAACCGCGTCTACATCATTTACATTCAAATTGCGCATTTGCAAAAGTGCGTTATTTACAGCGACTATTTCCAAACCGGTATGAATACTCCCTTCCATAGCTCCATCCGCGGTTTTCCAAGCCGGTCCGGTCACGTATTCCATAACAGAAACCACCTTGGAAACCCCAATAATTCCAGCGCCACCGCTGGCCAATACAAAAAATACCAACAAGCCCAGACTGGTCCATAGTTTGGTTTTTATCAACATTAGGTATCCTTGGCCCATCTCCACTAAGGTTTGAATGCAAACCCTACCGCAATTCACTATCGGTAACAGAATAAAGCACTTAATGTGACAAATGTTAAATTACCTGCACATGTGATTTTCCCGCCGCTTGACCCTGACTCAAAAGCCCAATAACCTAGTCCCATGACGGCTTCCGAATTACAAATCAACGAGTTAACTCAGAACGGTATTGTTTATACTTGGCGAGTGAATCGGACTGACTGGGTCCTGGACATTTACATACAACACAAATCCAGCGAAGGGCAGGTACTAAGAATCGGTTATAATTACCAGACTTCCAACAGCGAACCGCCCGAGATCGAAATCTCCGACAGTTTACTGACGAAAACTATAATATTTGCCCTGAAACAGGGCTGGCTTCCCACTGAGCCGGGCTTGGTTGACTTTGTTATCTACGGTGAAGAAGTTGATCCTTAAAACAAAGCTCAGAAGCACCTATAAGTTTTCACTGCGAGTGCTGAATCCAGTGACTTCGTAAAGAAAGCAGTAGGAAAACACGGCTGACAGCACTGCTACACTACCTATGACACCAAGAATAGCCAGGGACAGCATATCGTTGGTCAGCAGTTGAAATACCGGGCCTATGGCTAACAGTGTAGCCCCAACGGTAGCTCTAAATAGTCGATCCAAACTGTTCATGTTACGACGAAATTTAATCATCTCACTGCTCTCTTTGCTGGTGGGAAACCGTCAGCGCGCTCATATCACCGCATTACATTTCCGGGTACCGGATGTGACTACATCCATTTGACTGGATTTCGAAAAATAGGTTCCGCCACCATTTTGCTTGGCCTCATACATTGCCAGATCCGCATGATGGATGAGACTCTGCACGGTACTATGTTGCCGGGAATATATGCAAACACCTATGCTGGCGCCCAAGGTTTGAGTAGACAGATCCAACTGATAAGGCTTGTCCAAAACCGTCTGTACACGAGCAAACGCAGTATGCAGTGATGCTTCATCAATACCCTGCAATAACACGATAAACTCATCGCCACCCAGTCGCGCCACCGTATCCATCTCTCGCACCAAAGATCGTAATCGTTGGCTCACCTGACGCAACACCTCATCACCACTGGCATGTCCCAAACGGTCATTTACCGCTTTGAATCCATTTAAATCGATCAAGGCGCAGGCAAAGGTACTCCCCTCACGCTCACATTGCTGAATCATTTTCTCCATGCGATCAGTCATCAAACGGCGGTTTGGCAACCCGGTTAAGGCATCATATAAGGCCATTTGTTGCATCTCGTCCTGTACGCCACGCAATTCCCGGCAAATGCGCCGAAATATAACTGTCACCCAAGCCATCAACCAAAGGTAGAACAAGAACGGCACCACTAATCGCTGTTTATAGGCATACAGCGTCGCGGCATAACCGGCACTGACAAACGGATGTAAAACCAACAAATAATTTCCGTTGGTAGCGCCTCTCACCAAGGCCCAACTATAGACCTGGCCTTCCCACTCAAAATACCCACCGTCGGGGCTAAAGCGACTGTATTCCAATCCAGTCAAAGTATTGGGTAAATATTCAGGTAGACTCCGAGCTCTGCCCAGAGGCAATATCCGATTCCCGATGACACGATACACCTGATAGCGATCGGAAGCCGGGAAAAGCGGCACCGCTTCCCCCTGGATGGTACGGGCAATTTTCTCTTGCCCTAACACTTCACTGAATAAACGACTGGTCGTTTCAACCCCGTGTAGAATCTCCAATTCCTGCGACGCCCGAAAAACGGCTATAGAAATCAAAAACACCCCAATCAAGGAAGTCACCACAAAAAGTGCCTGAAACCGGGGTTCTGTCTTAAAAATACGAGTATCTGCTTGGGTTAAATACGGCATTTTTTTCATTCTCAGTTACCATTTTCACCGCTTCTCCATCGCATATCGTCCGCAAAACAATCAACTTAACAAATACTTTACATTTTCAGTCAGTAAAATACCGGGCTTTTTTTGAAAATAGTATATCAATATATTGATATTGAAATTAGAAGCAAAAAAAAAGCGCTCCGAAGGAGCGCTCTTGTTTTTTTCCGGTAAAGTCCCGCTATTTAACTTTTTGTTCCAATTTCGTGGCTTTGATGATTTGACCATCCAAAGCGGCTTCCTTGTGACTCTTACCATAGGCAACACTCATTAGGGTGCTGTAATACACGACAGGCATTTTAAACTTCGTGCCATACGTTTTGTTGATTTGGTCTTGATAAACTTCCGTATTCATTTGACAAACGGGACAGGGCGTTACGATCATGTCGGCCCCATGATCGTAGGCAGATTCGATAATATCCTTAATCATGGCCTGGCTTTTTTCCGGTTCGGAAAATGCCAAAGCACCGCCGCAACACTGAACCTTTTTTTCATACTTGCTTAAAGGCTCGGCCCCCATAGTTTCAACCAGCTTGTCCAGATACATGGGGTTTTCGTAAGACTCGCCATCAATCCCAAAAGGACGATTAGTCTGGCACCCAACATAACCGGCTATTTTCAAGCCTTCCAGAGGGTTGGTCACTTTGGAACCCAGTTGTTCATAGCCGAAGTCTTCAATTAGAACCTCTACCATGTGACGAACGTTCTGAGAAGCGGCCACATTCAAACCGCCGGCAGCCAGGGCTTCGTTGGTTTCTTTCATCAAATGTTCATCTTCCAACAGGCGTTCGCGGGTTTCACGCGTGGCCAGCCAGCAGGCGGCGCAGGTCGCGACGATGTCTTGCCCGGCATTTTGTTGCTCGGACAGAGCCAAATTACGTGCGCTCAAAGCCAGGCGGGGTAATTCCCCACCCTCACCGTAACCGATGGAAGCAGAACAACAGTTCCAATCCTGAATTTCGTTTAACTGAATATCCAGGACATCACACATCGTCTTTATGGATGTATCGTAATTGGACGATGAAGCACCCTTCTGAGAAGAGCAACCGGGATAAAACGAGTATTCCTTTTTAGCCATTAGTCTATCTCTCCTCAAACTTGTTTGGCTTTAGCCAGTTCAATTTCACGGGCTTTTTTCAAAATTGCCTGTAGTTTGTCGGCGTCTTTGCATTTATGGCCACCGAAAAACTCCATGGGATTCATGCGTTTGGTTTTCCACATATTCAAGCCGATGTTTTTCATTTTCAACGCCGTCTTGATCCCTTCCATTGGGCCGTTCATGAAATACAGCCTCAAACCCAATTGCAACTCATTAACCCGTCCGGTCTTGGTGAGATTGTCCCAGAACAATTTGGCGAATTTACGCGTGGGTTGTTCCTTCGGCGCCAAACCCAAACGATGAGCATAGTGCGCCAGGCCGTGCATGATATGAGTAATCGGCAGGCCCCGCGGACAACGCACGATGCAGTTGTAACACGAGGTACACATCCACATGGAGTCGGAAGTTAATACCTCTTCGCGCTTACCGGCTCGGATCATCATAAAGATTTCCTGCGGCGGATGCGCCCAATGGGAGCCAAGAGGACAGGAGCCGGAGCACACGCCACATTGCATGCACATTTTCACCCACTGGCCTTCCTCTACATTGGCTTCCACTTCTTTAAGAAAATTGTTTCTGTACGCTTCGATGACGTCAGTATTCGATGCAGTCATTGTTCTTGTCCCCTCCGCCTAGAACTTAAACGGGCTCATGCCGATTTTTTCAATGGTCGCTGCCATATCGTTGATCAACTGGGCCACCCGCTCACTATCGGTAATCGCTACTTCGTAAGTGGCCACTCGCTCCCCCTCCAAAGATAAGCTCTTCAGCGTATCATCTACCTTACTCATGCGGTAATGCGCCATTTCCGATCCTTTAACGAAGTGACACTGATAGTTCTCACCTTTTTGGCAACCCATCAAGATCACACCGTCATAACCGCTGTTCATGGCGTCTGTGATCCAAACCAGATTGGTGGAACCCAAACAGCGTACCGGAATGATTCGTGCAAACGCACTGTATTCGTGACGGTTCATGCCGGCCATATCCAGGGCGGGGTAAGCGTCATTCTCACAAGCCAAGACCAGAATGCGTGGTTTTTCATCAAATTCTTCGGGAATATCCACACTCTTGAGCTGTTGCCCAACCGTTTCCACGGAATAATTTTCAAATGAGATAACCCGCACCGGACAAGCACCCATACAGGTTCCGCAACGGCGACAACGTGACTCATTAAACACCGGATAGCGTTGCTCGTCTTCGTCGATAGCACCGAAGGGGCACTCTACCGTACAACGTTTACACTGAGTGCAACCTTCCCGACGAAATGACGGGAAAGACAAATCGCCCGAGCGAGGATGAGCTGCACGACCTTTACCGGAGTTTTCTATAGCCTGTATCGCTTTTAACGCCGCACCGGTCGCATCTTCTTTGGCCTGTAAAATATCCATCGGACGACGTACCGGGCCGGTAGTATAGATACCCGTACGGCGAGTCTCATAGGGAAAACAGATGAAATGAGAATCATTGAAACCGTGCTTTAAATGCGGTAAATCCGGCCCCTGACGGTAGGTTAGGTTAAGGATGGACTCGACAGGAATGCTCACTTCAACCGTCCCATCCTCTTTGTCGGGTTTAGGCAGTGCATCGATATCCACACCTGAGTTGGCCACCATACCGGTTGCCAAGACCACCAGGTCCGCTTGTTCCGCTGACTCCTGAGCCAGGATCAAATCCTGAAACTTTACGGTAAGCTGGTCACCGATAAGTACCGAACTCACTTTACCTTTGGTAAAGGTAACACCTTTTTCCTGGCCACTGCGATAGAAGTCCTCGCCGCCCGCACCCGGAGTGCGTAAATCCGTGTAGATCACATTAGCATCAATGCTCGGATTGGCATCTTTGAAATACATAGCTTGCTTGATGGAAGTGAGGCAGCAATGTCCGGAACAATAGGGTAAATGACCTTCCTCATTGCTACGCTGGCCGGCGCATTGTACAAAGATAACACTGCTGACTTCCTTACCATCGGAAGGCCGCTTAATGGGGCCGCCATTGGCTGCTTTGGCCAAAGCTTCCAACTCCGATTGAGTGACGACATCCTTGGACTTGTCATAAGCCAATTCCGGCAGCTTGTTGGCATCGTAAGGCGTAAAGCCGGATGCCTGAATAATAGAACCGAAGGTTTCAGTGGAAGTGGAACCGCTTTCTGTACTGATATCCACAGAAAAACGTCCGGGAGAACCGTCGGTTTTAGTCACCGTGGAATTCAAATGGACAGTGATCTTATTGTCAGCGCCCACTGCCAGAATCATTTCCTCCACGCCGGTGGGCACGGGATCCTTGTACGGGGCTTTATCGGGAATACGCTTATAAAATCCTGCTGTATGACCACCCAGCTGCGCGCCTTTCTCCACGATCGTGACGGAATAACCGGCTTTAGCCGCTTCTATGGCAGATGTCATACCACTGACACCACCACCAACGACTAGTATCTGATTATTGTAGGCGGCTTCGGCATTGGCTGCCGGCGGTTTTTGGAAACGAGCCTCAGCCACTGCCATGCGCACGTAATCCGCAGCCATTTCATGGGTGGTTTCCCGGGCTTCATCCGTATCCGGTCGTGCCCAGATCACACCCTCGCGCAAATTGGCGCGGGTGATGGCCACGTTTTCAAAATTAAAAGCTTCCGTCTTGGCACGGCGGGAACAAGCGCAAATGGCCACACGGTTCACACCCTCATTATCAATATCCGCCTGTATCATGGCAACGCCTTCAGCGTTACACAGGAAGTCATGTTCTTTAACAACATGGGCCTTGGCTTCGCGCTCGGCAATCATGGGTAATTGCGCCTCCCCAAGACGCTCGCCCAAACCACAACCCTTACAAATATAGGCGCCGATTTTTATTTCATCTGCCACTTTCTTATCCCTCCATTCCGGCGACGCGATTAACCACTTGAATTGCACGCAGTGCACTGGCAGTGGCGTTTTGTACCGCTCGATTCACATCCAGGGCGTCGGACGCGCAACCGGCGGCAAAAATAGCCCCGTTGCTGTCGTCCTGTTCGATAAACCCGTTTTCGTTAAGTTTCACCTCAACAGGAAATGCCTCTTTGGGCACGCTGGGCTCCATACCCACCGCCAGCACAACCAAATCATGCGCGTTGCTGTAACGATGATAACCTTCCGTATTCACACCATTAAGCACGGGGTCACCGCTGGCTTTGTCCAGGGTAATGCTGGCCACTTTAGACTTAACAAAGGTGACGTTTTCATCGGCCTGAACGTTTTGATAGAAATCATCAATGCGATCGATGGCACGAATATCAATGTAATACACACTGGACTTACCTTCGTCACCGTATTGCTCCCGCACATAAGTGGTTTGCTTCAGGCTGGCCATACAGCATATACGGGAACAGTGGCGCAGATGATTTTCATCTCGGGAACCGGCACACTGAATAAAAGCGACGTTCTTGGCTTCTTTACCGTCGGAAGGCCGAACCAGTTTGCCACCGGTGGGACCGTAAGGGTCCATCATGCGTTCGAACTCCACACTGGTAATGACGTTCTCGTAGCGATCGTAGCCGTAGGGCTGAATTTTAGCTGCATCGTAAGGCTTCCAACCGGTGGCCCAAATAATGGCTCCCGCTTTTAGCTCCAACGTCTGCTCTTGCATATCCAAATCAATCGCATTGTATTGACAAGCCGCTTTGGCTTTATTGGCATCGTCGCTGCCGATCATAGCCGGATCGATGACGTAGCGTTGCGGGTAGGCCATATTGTGCGGTAAATAAGCGCCTTTGCGCTTACTCATACCGTAATTGTGTTCGTCGCTGTAATCGTTGGTTTCCAATGCCGTGGCACAATCTCCGCAAGCGGTGCAATTTTCCGTCACAAAGCGAGGTTTGACACTCACGGACAAGCTGTAGTTACCGGCTTCGCCGCTGACTTGACTCACTTCCGCAAGAGTAATCAGCCGGATGTTTTTATTGGCTTTGAGTCGGCGCAGGTTGATTTCCAGGCCGCAAGAGGGAACACACAGTTTCGGGAAATACTTGTATAAGCGCGAAATACGCCCGCCCACCGCAGGGCTTTTTTCGATCAGAATAACGTCTTTACCACACTCAGCGGCCTCGAGCGCTGCAGTAAGACCCGCAATACCACCACCGACAACCACTATGGTCTGGTTGGTTGCAACCGCGTCCACCATTATTGCTTCCCTCCTCCAGTATCTACCGAAAGTTGTGTCAACCACTGTCTACCGCTTTCGGAGTTACAGTTAATATGTTCTTGTTTTGCAAAGGTTGACTGAAAATTATTTGCGCCGCCTATTCTATTCGCAATTGCCCGTTATTGCTATTCGGCTTTTTAATAAAGCCATTAATTAATAAATCCCGTTCCTTCCAACCTTATTCAGTTCCAACCATGGCCTCAAAAGTCGTAGTGGATTTTGTGTCTCAGGTTTCACAGAATTGACACGATTTTGCATACTAGTCAGCCTATATTCATCATTTCCAGGCTAGAATAGATAAAGACCTTGAAATTCCTACCCTTTAGACGGCAATTGAGTAGTAAATATAATTTTTCTATTCCACGCTCAATATTGCTGATTAGGTATATGCGAATATTCTGATATATACTTTTCGTTTGCTTTATTCAGGAACCCTAAATGGCTAACCAAACCAGTAACAACTCTCCGAAAGAGTCGGGCAGCATTGAAGTTAAAAAAACCACGTGTTACATGTGTGCATGCCGTTGCGGTATCCGAGTCACCCTACGTGACGGCGAAGTCCGTTACATAGAAGGTAACCCGGACCACCCGCTCAACAAAGGTGTGCTGTGTGCCAAGGGCAGCTCCGGCATCATGAAACAATATTCCCCGGCGCGCCTGACCCAGCCACTGAAACGCCGTGAAGGCGCCGAACGCGGTGCCGCGGAGTTTGAAGTTATTTCCTGGGATGAGGCTTTCGAAATCCTGGAAAAACGCTTAAGCCACATTCGCAATACCGACCCGAAAAAATTCGCTCTGTTTACCGGGCGCGATCAAATGCAGGCCCTGACCGGCTTGTTCGCCAAACAATTCGGCACCCCTAACTATGCGGCGCACGGCGGATTTTGCTCCGTCAATATGGCGGCGGGTATGATTTATTCCATTGGCGGTTCTTTTTGGGAATTCGGTGGTCCGGACCTGGAACGCTCGCGCCTGTTTGTTATGTTCGGCACTGCGGAAGATCACCACTCCAATCCCTTGAAGATCTCTCTATCCCAATTCAAACGTTCCGGTGGCCGATTTATTTCCATCAACCCCATTCGCACCGGTTATTCCGCCATTGCCGATCAGTGGGTACCTATTAAACCCGGCACTGACGGCGCCTTAATCCTGGCCTTGATCAACGAAATTATCAACACCGGCCTCTATGACCGAGAATTTCTGATCAAATACAGCAACGCGGCGCAATTGGTGAACCAGAACAGCAGCCATGACGAATTCGGCATGTTCATGCGCCTGGACGAAGAAGAGGATGCGGGCAAAATTCACCCACAAGACCAACTCTGGTGGGATCGCAACACAGACGCCGCCGTACGCACCCACACTGAAGGCGCTGACCCGTTCCTGCTGGGGGAATTTACCCTGGAAGACGGTACCCCGGTTAAACCGGCGTTTCAATTGCTGGCGGATAGGGTCAAAAATTACACCCCCGAATGGGCAGCGGACATCACCGGCATTCCCGTCAAAGACATTGTAACCCTGGCACACGAAATGGGCATTACCGCCCGTGATGAGAAAATTGAACTACCCATTGCCTGGACCGATGCCTGGGGCAATGACCATGAAGCGGTGACCGGTAACCCCGTATCCTTTCATGCCATGCGTGGACTGGCCGCCCATTCCAACGGCTTTCAGACCATCCGAGCACTTTCCATATTGATGAGCATCCTAGGAACCATTGACCGCCCCGGCGGCTTTCGCCATAAGGCCCCGTTCCCTCGCCCCATACCGCCGTGCCCCAAAACCCCCAACGGACCAAATGGTGTCAAACCCAATTCGCCCTTGGGCGGCATGCCTTTAGGTTGGCCGGCGGACCCCAATGATTTGTTTGTGGACGACAACGGCGAACCCATTCGCATCGACAAAGCCTTTTCCTGGGAATACCCCCTGTCCGTACACGGACTCATGCACAATGTGATCACCAATGCCTGGCGCGGCGACCCCTATTCCATCGACACTCTGCTCATTTTCATGGCCAATATGGCATGGAACTCCTCCATGAACACGGAGCAGGTACGGCAAATGCTTAACGATAAAAACGAAGACGGAGAATACAAGATTCCTTTTATTGCCGTCTGCGATGCCTTTCAATCGGAAATGGTGGCCTATGCCGATTTGGTATTGCCGGACACCACCTACTTGGAACGCCACGATGTTATGTCCATGCTGGACCGCCCAATCTCCGAATTTGACGGGCCTGTAGACTCTGTGCGGATTCCGGTTCTGCCCCCTAAAGGTCAATGCAAACCTTTTCAGGAAGTGCTGATCGAACTGGGAACCCGATTGAAACTGGCGGCTTTCACTACACCGGAAGGCAAACGCAAATACCGCGACTACCCGGACTTTATCATCAACCATGAAACTGAAAAAGGCTCCGGTATTGGCTTTCTATCCGGCTGGCGCGGAAAAGGCGGCGAAAAATTCCTGCGTGGTGAACCTAACCCCAAGCAGTGGGAAATGTACGAGAAAAACAATTGCGTGTTTCATTATGAACTGCCCAAGTCGTATCAATACATGCGCAACTGGAACAAAGGGTATTTGGAATGGGCCAAACACCACCACATGACCCGACATTCGGACCCTATCAATATTCATATATATTCCGAAGTGCTGCAAAAATTTCGTCTGGCAGCTCAAGGTAAATATCCGGGCAAACAACCCCCGGCACGTTTGCGTGAGCGTATCGAAACCTATTTCGATCCTTTACCGTTTTTCTATGAGCCTTTGGAACAACAGGCCACGGACAAACACACGTATCCCTTGAGCGCGGTAACCCAACGCCCCATGGCCATGTACCACTCCTGGGATTCGCAAAACGCCTGGCTGCGTCAGATTCACACCCATAACTATCTGTATATGAGCCCCACGCTGGGTGCTAAAGGTGGTTTTAATGACGGTGACTGGGTTTGGGTGGAATCCATGCACGGTAAAGTCCGTTGCATGTGCCGCTTCTCAGAAGCGGTGGAACCGGGCACCGTTTGGACCTGGAACGCCATTGGTAAAGCCGCCGGCGCCTGGAACCTTACCCCGGATGCCAATGAGTCACAAAAAGGCTTTTTGCTGAACCATGTAATCTCTGAAGAACTGCCGGAAGACAGCCAAGGCATGCGCCTATCCAATTCTGACCCTTTAACCGGACAGGCGGCGTGGTATGACGTGCGAGTGAAAGTGTACAAAGCCAATGCGGACGAACCGCAGGTCACCTCACCCCAGTTTAAACCCATGTTACCCACGCCGGGCCAACCGCAACGCAAACCCTGGTTGGCGTATTTTGCCGGTAAACGTAAATAAAGGAACAGCCATGACGCAACTTGCTTTAGTTATTGATTTAAATGTCTGCGTTGGCTGCCACGCTTGTGTGACCAGCTGTAAGCAGTGGAACTCCTCCGGTTCCGCAGGACCGATGACGGATGACAATCCTTACGCCAAAGACCCCACGGGCACTTTCTTTAATCGAGTGCAGACTTATGAAGTGGGCGTCTTTCCCCACACGGAAACGGTGCACTTTCCCAAGAGCTGCCTGCATTGCGAAGACGCCCCGTGTGTACCCGTGTGTCCCACGGGCGCCAGCTACAAACGCAAAGAAGACGGCATAGTACTGGTGAACTACGACAAGTGCATCGGCTGCGGTTACTGTTCCTGGGCTTGCCCCTACGGTGCCCGCGAGTTGGATCAGCACGAAAAAGTCATGAAAAAATGCACTTTGTGCGTAGACCGCATCTACAATGAAGAGCTGCCTGAAACGGAACGCCGACCGGCCTGCGTTATCTCCTGCCCCACCAGTGCGCGTATTTTTGGTGATGTACACGACCCCAATTCGGAAGCATCCATTGCCATTCGTGAAAACGGCGGCTATGCGCTCATGCCCGAATGGGGTACTCAGCCGGCCAATCACTATTTGCCCCGGCGTAAGACCAAGCAGCATATTCACGAAGACGAACTGGTGCGTGTGGACAACCCGCTCAAGAAGGAGGGTCCGTTGCCTCAGGACGACGACGGGCCGTATTTGGAGGATTCCACGTCATGGTAACACGATATATGGCCAACTCGATTGTGCGCACCAAATACCGAACAATTTTCACAGGAGTTTGTTAAACAATGAATCCTCCATTTTCCGTTGTTTTCCTGACCACCTTGATTGGGGTGGGTCAGGGTTTGTTTCTGGCCCTGGTGCTGGGGCAAAGCTATAGCATTATGTCCGGCTTACCGCCGCAGAACGGTGAGTTTTACAGCGGTGGCGCCCTGTTGGCCATGATTTTTCTCATCGCCGGACTGTTTGCTTCTTTCTTTCATCTGGGACATCCGGAGCGGGCTTGGCGCGCAGCGGCGCAATGGCGCACTTCCTGGTTATCCCGCGAAGTCATCGCCCTGCCCTTGTTTATGCTGTTGGTGTTTGTTTACGGCGTATTGCACTATTTCAACATCAATCCGGCCACTTTCGGCACCGCTACCATCCCCGAAGTGCGCTTGACCGTTTTGATTGGAATCGCCGGACTGGTGGTCTGTTTTGCCCTGTACGTCTGCACCGGCATGATCTACGCTTGCCTTAAGTTTTTACAGGAGTGGCATTCTCCCTTAACCGTCATCAATTACACCTTGCTGGGTATGGCTTCCGGATACACCCTGTGCACCGTATACGCCAGCCGCAACAACTCTCAATTGGTGGACTATTACGCCGACTGGGCCATTATCCTGACCTTACTTGCCCTGGTCACCCGCGGCGCATCACTGCTGCGCAATCGGCGCCTGAAAGCCAAGTCCAGCCTCAAGTCCGCCATTGGCGTACGTCACATTAATATTCAACAAAAAGCCATGGGCGCCATGGGTGGCACTTTTAACACCCGAGAATTTTTCCATGGAAAAACAGCGCTGTTCTTAAAATCCGTCAAATGGATATTCTTGATCATGGTCTTTCCTTTACCGGTATTGTTTTTAAGCATTGGCTTATCCAGCCACAACACCGGCTTGTATGTCACCGCATTTATCGTGCAATACCTGGGTTTATTGGTGGAGCGCTGGTTCTTTTTTGCCCAGGCCAATCACCCACAAAATATGTACTATCAGACCGTATAACTTACCGGGCCGAGCTGTTTCGGCCCGAAATATTTCTACACTTGGCAATATAAGTGCTAGGCTTTTAGTACCACATGGTAAAACCCAGGCTGATGCCCTATGAGCTCGCAAAGCAACAACAACGGACTTTATGACGCGTTCGGTCGCCGTATTGAATACGTGCGCCTGTCCGTGACCGACCGTTGTGATTTACGTTGTGTCTATTGCTTGCCTAAGGGATTTAAAAGCTTTGAAGAACCGGAACATTGGTTAAACGCCGATGAAATCCAGCGTTTAATCGGCGCTTTTGGCCGCTTGGGCGTTAATCGCATTCGCATCACCGGAGGCGAGCCGCTGTTACGCAAAAACCTGCCACAGCTGGCACAACAACTCTCCGCCCTGCCGGGCATAGACGATTTATCCTTAAGTACCAATGCAGTGCAACTGCAACGCCATGCCCATGCTCTCAAGCAGGCCAACGTGAGCCGCATTAATGTGAGCCTGGACAGCCTTCAGCCAGAACGTTTCAAAACCATTACCAATGGCGGCAAATTAGAAAAAGTCATGGCCGGCCTTATGGCGGCCAAAGAGGCGGGTTTTAAACCCATCAAAATCAACATGGTGGTCATGCGCGGTGTTAACGACGATGAAATCGAAGCCATGGTAGATTTTTGCATAGCGCACGATTTTACTCTGCGTTTTATTGAGACCATGCCCATAGGCAACACAGGACAAAACGCCACGGACCACTATATCAGCCTGGAGCAAGTGCAAGCGCGCTTGGAACAGAAGTACCGTTTGCTTCCCAGCGTAATGAACGGCGGCGGCCCGGCTCGTTATGTCCGGGTAGCCGACACGGAGTTACGCATTGGTTTCATCACGCCTATCTCGCAACACTTTTGCGACAGCTGTAATCGCGTACGTCTATCCGCCGAAGGCACGCTGTATTTGTGTCTGGGGCAAAACGACAAAGTGGAACTGCGCCCCCTGTTGCGATCCGGCGCCAGCGACACCGACATTGAACAAGCTATTGTGGACGCCATAAGACGTAAACCGGAAAAACATGAGTTTGTGGAAAAACCGCAGCAGGTCGTAAGATTTATGTCTATGACCGGGGGGTAAATCTTCGTCGTTCCCACTTAAATCACAAACCTATAATTAGCGACATTCACAAAGTATCTATCGTTACTGCACCTTAGAAAAAATCACCATTCGAAACAGAATGGAAACCCTATCTTTTCCTACTGGCACATTTGTAGCTTGGATTAGTGCAACGTAATCCGACATGCCCATCTCTCAGCCAGCATCGTGACTTGAACTAAGATGGCAATACGAAACAGTATAATAGCCCCACCTTTCGCCCGCGTGGGCAAAAAAGCTTGCCCACCCTACAAAAAACTATCTCGTTTACCCAGCCCTTTCGATGGTGGTTCGACAAGTGGGGTATGGGTGTTTCCCAAAAGCGGACGTCAGCGGCATGGATGCCGCTGCCGAGCCTACATGGACGTATTCACGGCGTTCCGCGGTTGGGGAACACCCATGGCCCCGTTCTAGTCGGCTTACCCAAATATACAACGATGCTCAGTTGTTTTGGGGCTTGTGACAATGTGAGTAAGATGGTATCTACGATGGTGCACGAACTAAGCATTGCTGCTGCAAGCTAACAAAGAATTGGGTAATGAATCAAGGTAAAAAGAAAACCGCGGGTTCCTATGAACCCGCGGGGTGTGAACAAACTACTTAGTTACTGAAATATTGCGTTCCAGGAAGGAAGGACCAAGACCTTCGATAGATTGAACGACAGCATCTTCGTAATGGTGATTCTCGATAGGATCCACCAGGAAGGTTTTGGTATCGTTGACACAGACTTTATTGGGTTTGGCTGGAGGGGCGCAATTATCAATCAGGCGTGAATTCACGTGAACCACGCGACCGACGCCATGATTGGCATTATTGATAGAACCACCGCTGGCATCCAAATGCCGTCGCAGGGTGTGTACCGGATGCAGATAATAATCCGGCGCTGCGCGGAATATGGGAGTTCTGGGCGTTTTATTGTCGATCAAAGGTTGTCCCGCCGGTGTGGGAATGGGATCGGCAAACCCCAAAGCACTGCTATAGTTGTCCGGGTCGGCCAAGGTAAAGAAAATGGTATTGGCACCACCCTCGGCACGGCAGGATCGGCCTATAGGAAAGGTATGACCGTAGCAGGAAGCAATAATATAACGCTTACTGTGATCGATGAGTTTACCGTTGATATGCGTATCAACGATGCGAGAACCGGAGGTGCTTAGCGGACGCTGCACCACGTCAACCCGCTGTTTCATATTGCTGGACAAACCTAAATACCAACCGCCGCGCTGAATGTAAGGATTGGGCGCATATACATTGGCCAAAATATTATTCAAATTCTCTTCGATAACTACACCGTTGTAGTCTGCGGCAGCCATACCTGCGGCAACCGGAAAATAGCCCCACAGGTCGCGCAAAGTCACTTCACCGGGCTTGCGACCGTCGCGAAAGCTTTGCCCTTCGGCCACCAAGTGCGCCGGTAGCACCACCGTATCAAAACGAAAACCGTTGGTCATGGAAACCACATCCAAATTGGCCCATTCCGTACGAGCACTTTTGGCGGCCACTTCCAAGGTACCTCTAAAGGCATCGGCAATAAAGTTATTCATCACGCCTTCCAGGTCTTCATGACGGTGCAATAACACGTCGGTAGTTCCTACCACCAAGTCCAAAGGATCGGTTAAGCGCAAGCCGCGGCGCACGACGCCATCGGCATCCGCATCGCAAGGATTGGGGGCGGCAAAACTACGGCAATAAGCCGCCGGTAAAAAGGTATGGGTTTTGAAATCCGTACCGGCGAGAAAATATTTTTCCTGATCCGCGACCAGCGCGGCCACGGTAGCATCTTCGACCACATCATCATCGACCGGAATGGCCTGCCATACGATGTTTTGGATTTTCCCGTCAGAAATTTTCAGATCCAAACGGCCTACATATAAATCTTCACCGGCCTCAACAATGACTGCTGCACCCTTTTGCAGGCGCGCCAATTGTGAACCCGACAATTCAGTTCCAGGGGCGGTCATTTCAAAACCGTTACTGTCCGCGAGAATGGCACCTAAGGTCAGCTCATGAGAATGGGCGGATAGGACAACGTCCACTTCGGGAAATTCCCGGCCAATTTGCACATTTTGCGGCAAGCCCAACTCGGACATGACAACGATGATTTGTGCCCCTGCCGCCTTTGCCGCCGCAATGTCTGCAGGCAGTTCTTCAATACCCTGAGTAAATTCAAAGGTGCGTCCGAATACCGGAGGTTGTTGCGGCACAATCGCAGCGGTGATACCGATAACACCAATTTTCACACCGCCTTTTTCAAACACCTTGTAGGCCTTTAAAGGCCGGTCACCGTAAAACGGTGCTGCTGTGGGATAAGGACCACCATTGTACAAATTGTTCGCCAAAACCTCGAAGTTGGCCGGCGTCACGCCTGGCACACCATCAGAGTCGGTCATCACACGTGCATTGGGCGGCACAATAGGGCATAAGACATGGGGCCCCGGCACACTATTGCCTGGATTATTACCCGGACCGGGAAATTGCCAATTGGGATTGGCTTTACACAAATTGGTAAAACGTGCTCGAAAAACCGCCGGACCATAAGCAAACTCCCAGTTACCCGGCGTGTATGCCTCCAGCCCCAGAGCATTAAAGGCCGGCATAATGGCATCGCCCATGGTAAACAGCACCTCAGCACTGCCGTGAAGGGAGTCACCCACCCCTAATGTTAAGTGCGCATGGGAACTGGCACGGATGCTGTTGACTACCGTTGCCACCTTGGCCATACCACCGCCTTGGGTAACATAACGATCCGGTGCACCTGCGGATTCAATAACCCCGGCGTGTGGCACCAAATTACCATGCAAATCGGACACTTGAATCAGTGTCACATCAGCACTCTTTGCTGTTAACGGCGTTACTGTTAGCGGCGCTGCGACGATGGCAGCAGCAAGAAATCCTTTTCCAAATTTATACAAACTATTTGGATAACTAGACATAAATCCCCCGACCTATAAAGTTTCGAGAATGACTGTTAAATTCCTGATAACAGTTTCTTTTTTTGAATAACAGTTGCGACTTCCTGTCGGACAGCCATGGCTGTTAGTGGTGATATCGCAATTAGCGAAGGTTATGAGCTGCTTGGTTACCACATAACATATCCACTCTAAAATAAAGTGGCCACAGTTAGCAAGGAAAATAAGGGGCTAGATTAAAACTAAATTATATACGGATATAAGAAACACTTATAAAAAATCGATACCAGCGCATGAAATCGTTTCCATTCCAGGACTCATCCACATCTCTGTGGTACCAAAAGATTTTTCAGGATATCATCAAACAAAGCTTAAAAATAAAAGTGAAAAAACTTCAGGATACTTTGCGCAGATACTTGTCCAGCTCTAATATGAGTTTTTGCGGAGTCACCGGCTTTTCGATAACTCCATTCATTTTGCTCTGCAGCAGATCGTCCGCCAGCGCTTCGGCACCATGTCCGGTCAGAGCAATAATGGGGCAATAGGATAAAAGTCGCGAACGGATAATTTTAGCCGTTGCTATACCGTCCGTATCGGGCATGTAGATGTCCATGAATATGATATGGTAGCGATTGTGCTCGCAAGCGCTGATGGCTTCATCACAGCCTTCTGCAAGATCCACCTGCAAACCCAGCTTCTCCAGGTATTTACCACCGACAATACGATTGGTTTTACTGTCATCAACCAGTAACACTCTACCCGAATATTTTTTTTCAAATACATCCATTGTCTTTTACAGAAGATTCATTGGGAATCAGTCCGCTACAGGTATAATAGTGATGTATTCATCGGCCTTAGAACCGATCTTTAAAACGAAATTTTCAATGTCGGCACAGTTGGACAATTGTAAAACAATGGCAACACTATCCACCATCAGCCGCTTGCTTTTGGCTTGTGACCATCTTGACCTGTATCGCGCAGAGTTAGCCCGTATTCTCGGATTGCAATGCCCCCAAGTATCCGATGAGGCAAGCTTGGATCAAATTCTGGCACAGAATTCCAATGCAGCCTATCGCGCCGAACGATTTTTGCTTTTCTTTGAGGCCTTGCTAGAGACGTTTCCGCAAGATAATGTACGTCAAATCAACTGGATGCGGCGACAACACGCCGCCCTGGGCAACACCCCATTGCTGGCCCTGGTGGATGAGGGGCGGCTGGAGGAGCTTATAGAACTGTTACAGCGCTCTTAGGCTTTGGCTAGCTGTTGGATTCGAATGCAGCCCGGATGGCTTCTACCCGCAGGCGATTGGCGTCCAAGTCAGAGTGTCCTACGCGAGATGCCGATCGAACGTGGATTAGTTTATTAGGAAAATCCAAGCGCAGCTCTAAATCATCCACAAAACGAAAAATACGGGTACTGAAACTCAGACGCAAGTAATTTTCCGACTCGGTGATAATCTCACCACCCTGTTGTTTTAATACAGATTTCAAATGTTCTAATGCCGCTTGAGGTTCCGCATTGACAGCGATGGGAGCAATAGAGGATGCCAACCCTGCGGCCTCGCTGCACACGCAATTGGGGGTTTCGGGACAAGGCAATAATTTGCCGCTACGCAAGCCCAGCAGAGGCTGCTGCCGCGAAAACATGGAAAGAACGGCCAGGCTAAGAAGCACAAAAATCACCAGTGCAGCTACTGAATAAAGGGCTGTTTTCAAAACTTAACTCCTGCCTACTAAATTGATCTTATGTGATATCAGTGGTGATGTCCGCCCACACCATGCGCATGACCGTGGGCAAGTTCTTCTTCAGTTGCCTCACGGACCGTTTCAATTTTAACTGCAAAAGTCAGGGTTTTACCGGCAAAGGGATGATTGGTATCCACATCAAGCGTTTTAAGCCCGGCCTTCACCACAATCACATCACGAGGCCCTTCGGCCGTGTTAACCTGAATCAGCATCCCCGGTGTGTATTTGCTTTTGCGTGACGCCGGAACAACGTGTTTAGGCGAGATTCTCTGCACCGAATCCTCCCTCCGCTGCCCATATGCCTGCTCTGGATCCAATGTTACCTCAAACTCATCCCCCACACTCTTGCCCTCCAGCGCAGACTCCAAGGCGGGCAACATACCGTTATGACCGTGTAAATAGGCCAAGGGATCTCCACCATAAGACTCTTCCAAAAGTGCCCCATCGGCATCGCTCACCCGATAGTGAAATGTAACCACACTGTCTGCTTTAATCACCTGATTCTCCTACTGAATTCTCGACCGGCGCATTTTACCCCAGCCGGAGTGGCATTGCATCAGCCTTCCTGCCTGAGAATTCACATTACTGCAACATTACATTCTAAGCCCCACCGGCCAATTTGACGATAGGGTTTTAGAATTCCAAGACCCATCGTCTATCAACGCATTGCCTATCCACAAAATATGCTGGTATGACATGAGGCAAGGAGCGGTTTAGCAGCCTGGACGGCTTATTTACCGATGCTGATGAACCCAAACTTATGTATTGGTAACGTGAAACAAAGGGATACCCATGAAATTATCGATCGGCAACAAAATTAACATTGGCGTGGCCACCTTGACCCTGCTTATGCTGGCCGCCTGCGGCGTGGGATTTTACGGCGCCAATAAACTGGTCAATATCGTCGACTATATTACAAACCAAGCCTGGTCTGCTGCTGATGGCGCCATGGAAACCACAATAGGCATCCAAAAACAAATGCTCCTGGTGAACCAAATGGAAACCCAAGGTATGAATGCCCCCCTGCTTGGCGAACTCAAAAACGCCAAAACGTTTACCCTGGAAGCCGTGAAATCCATGGAAAGCTCCGGCCTGATCAATGCTAACTCCATAGCCGAACTGCACAGCGCCATGAACCAGTATCATCTATCGGCAGAGCAGTTACTTCAAGTGCTAACCGCTAACGGCGATGTGAGCAGCGCACACCGAGACTATTACAACAAATCCCAGCATTTATTGGAATTAATGGAACGTGTGGAAGAACTGGGTGACGGCACTATTGAAAATCAGCAGAAAAAAATCAATGAAACCACTAATATCGTATTTGTCTCTATGGCTCTGGTGACTATCATCGGCCTGTTGGTTGCCGCCGGCATTTCCTTGTTCAGCACCAAGTATGTCGCCGCCCCTATTGCCAATGCCGCCAAACAACTACGTCAAATCGCCGAAGTGGACGGTGATTTAACCGCTCAGCTACCGGTACACGGTAACGATGAACTGGCTAACCTGGCAACCCATTTCAACTCCTTTGTCGCAAAAATTCGGGTAATTATTGAAAGCATTTCTCGCACCAGTCAACAAGTAAGCCAAACAGCCAGCGAACTGGCCAATATGGCCGATCAGGTTAAATACACAGTGGAAGAACAACAAAACGAAACCACCATGGTAGCCACCGCTGTAAACGAAATGACCGCAACTATTGCTGAAGTGGCCAATAACGCCTCCATCGCCGCCGAGTCCGCTCAAAAAGCTGACCAGGAAACCAATAGTGGCAAGCAAGTGGTGTCTCAAACTCGCTCACAAATCAATCTGCTGGCACAGGAAATGAACCAGACTTCCGTTATTATCAGCCAAGTTAAAGCTGAAACGGATAATATTGGCAGCGTGCTGGACGTTATCAAAGGCATCGCTGAACAAACCAATCTGCTGGCATTGAACGCGGCTATCGAAGCGGCCCGTGCCGGCGAACAAGGCCGAGGCTTTGCAGTGGTAGCCGATGAAGTTCGCACTCTGGCCACCCGGACCCAACAATCCACCCAGGAAATTCAGGGTATGATTGAAAAACTTCAATCCGATGCCTTAAATGCGGTGAGCTCCATGGAATCCAGCCAAACCATTACGGATAAGAGCGTGCATCAGGCTAATCAATCGGAACAGTCCTTGAACACCATCACTGACATGATCACCAACATCAGCGATATGAACATTCAGATCTCTACCGCCACCGAGGAACAGTCCTCTGTGGCGGACGAAATCAACAAAAATGTGGTAAATATCAATCAAGCGGCTGAGAGGGTTACCAGCGCCATTCAACATACCGCCCGTTCTGCAGAACAGGTAGCCAGTCTGTCACAAGACTTGATGAACCTGGTATCTCATTTCAAGGTCTCCTGAGCCAGACCTATCTAAACCAACAAGCCCGGTTGTTACCGGGCTTTTATATATTTACGGATTTTCCGATCAACTAAAACCCACTGCACATTGTTTTACCAACTCGCAATTACGCCATCATCAAACACACTGCCCGACGCGGCCTCGCGGTGAATTATAAAAATTTTATTCAATGGTACGGCTGCATGACGCTCCAAACTATGAGCTATACTGCTTAACATGCGCACCACCGTATCGGCATCATTAAAATCCGGGGTCAACAAATCCACCAATACCGAATGCGGCGAGTCCGGCTGCAGCAAAGGCGCATCATCTCCTTTGCAAAAATGTCCGGCTTGGAAATATTCCCAAGTGGCATGCACGTGCTCCAATGGTATGGCCAGCGCTTGGGAAAAATCCCGACATAAAGCCGGCAAAATAGCATGCATGGGTTTGGGTTGTGCGTACGGCAGGCTTTTAATGTGAATAAAGGGCATCACAATGCCTCCTGATAAGGTAAACCCATAGCTTACGACAAAAAGTTCAGCAATTCTTCTTTTCGCGCCATTGCGTCTTCATAGCCCAGGGCTATCACCTCACGGCAAAAACTTTTTTCAAACAAAAGATAACTCACCAGACTGCTGCCTTTGCTATCCAAAGCCCCAATTCCTTTCAGCAGAAACCGTACAATTCGGGGCAGGGCCTGCACATGACGCATGGAGATTTCCTGTAAATCCTGGCTGGGAGATACCACCAATACATCCACATGACGCAAAGAAATATTGTGTTCCACCAGATGGTGCGAGGGAATGATATCCAAGGTCTTGTTGATGCGCCGCAATCGCTCCAGATCCGATTCCAAGCCGTCAATGAAAATACTGTTGAGAATGTGCCCGCCGACTTGGGCTAAGGTAGGATAACCTTGAGCGTGATCCGGGACGCCGTAGGACTTGGGCTCGGCACTCACCTCTATCACCAACACCTTGTTCGCTCCCATGTGAATTGCCGGACTGATAGGTGCCGTCTGTCTCATGGAACCATCACCGTAATAGTCCTGCCCCAATTTCACGGCTGAAAAAACAAAAGGGATGGCTGACGAGGCCATGAGGTGGTCTAAAGTTATATGCTCCGGCACACCCACTCGTCGCGCCCGATTCCACGGAACCACCGTATATTTACTGTGATAAAACACAACTGAGCGTCCTGTAGTATACGAAGAAGCTGAGATACACAGAGATTCCAAAATACCTTCATCCAAGGATTTTTGTATGTTTTCACAGGGCAAATATCGCTGCAACAGTTTGCGTAAAGGTGCTCGATCCAGAAAGCATACCGGATTGTATTTCCCCAACCCCACCAACAACACACTAATAATCCAGTGAAACCCGGATACTGTGATACCCCACACATCTGCTTTGAATACATGGTATACACGGAAGTTATGCCAAATTCGGTGCAACCGCGCCACCGCCTCTTGCAAACGTGCGCCGTAAACCGCTATGGCTACAGCGTTGATAGCACCGGCGGAAGTTCCGGTGATCACGGGGAATGGATTGGGTGTATTCTTGGGCAGTAGTTCAACCAGCGCTTTGAGCACGCCTACCTGATAAGCGGCACGCGCACCTCCCCCCATGAGCACCAGTGCCCGTTTAGGTTCCGGAGCAGTCACCTTACCCATATTCTGATTCTCTTCATTCATACTATCGCACCAACTTACGCTCCTTGAGTCAGCACTTATAAGCTATATACCCATCGGATCACTTCATCCTGCAATTGTTGCCCTTTTGCAGTGTGGGCCTTGGGATGATTTTGTAGTAAAACCACCACATAACGCTGCCCTTTAGGCGTTGTTACATAACCGGCCATAGTTTGAACGAAGTTAAGCAACCCGGTTTTAATGTGTGCGTGCCCTTGGATCTCATCTCCTTTGAACCGCGAGGCCATGGTACCGTCATGGCCGGATACAGGTAACGAGGCGATAAACTCCGGCATATAAGCCTGGTGATAAGTATATCTCAGCAACTTACCCAGCATCGCCGCACTAACTCGGGTATTTCTCGACAAGCCCGCACCGTTATCCAACTGTAGTACATCGTCCTTGAGGTTTTGTTGTTGCAACCACTGCTCCACTGCAGCGACCCCTTTCTCTGCGGTTCCGGGCTGCCCATACACTTCAGCCCCAAGAGATAGCAATAACTGCCGGGTCATGACATTGTTGCTGTATTTGTTAATCATTCTTATCGCTTCGGAGAGGGAAATGGAAGGTTCTTGCAATGCCAGCGTTGCCCCCTCCGGCAAAGTGGACGCTTTAACTGACCCGGTTAAAGAACCACCCAACTGCTGCCAAATGGGTACAAAATAGTGTTGAAAGTGATCACCCGCATCGCTCACGCGTCTATAGAACGTTTTTTTGTCACAAGCTTTCGGGTACTTTCCCGAAAAAATCACGCGAAGCTCTTCCCCCGCAGACTCCGTGTCCAGCTGTAATCGTTTTTGCCAGGCTCCACAGCCTCCACGTGACATTTTGACATTGTTAACAATTCGAAGCTTAGGCGAAGCGGGAAATGCCTGAATGGTGACCTGCCCCTGCGTCACGGAAAAATGAAATTCCGTTGCTTGAAACCCGACCAGCAACGCGGACGGCCCCACGTTATATGTGCGGTAAGGCTGTCCATCAAATGCTCCATAATCCACCGGACCGGGTAAAAAATAAGAATTGTCCACGTACACGTTTCCGGCAATATTGCGAATACCATAAAAGGAAACTCGATTCAGCAAACGCCAGAAACGCTCCGGAGTCAGATAAGGATCGCCGTTGCCACGAAAATACAAATCGCCCTTTAAAGTTTGCTGCTCCAGCGCACCGGTGTAAGCGACCTCTGTGGTCCACCGGTAACCCGAGCCCAATATCCCTAGCGAGGCCGCCGTGGTAACGAGTTTCACCACCGAAGCTGGATTTAAGGCTGTGTCTTCTTGGAACGCAACAAAAGGCATATCGTCATCCACCGCTTGCACGTATACTGCGATACCCTCGGTAGCGAAACCGCTCTGTTTCAACAAGGTCGACAGCGTCAGCGGTAACTCCCCGGCACAGACAGGGCGGAACATAAGTGATAGCGCCAAAACCAGGGACAGTTTCCCAAAAATCCTGATGGACTTAGAGCAGGAAAAACCAAAGCACACCCACATAAATCGTTTATTCCTCATATACTTAAATAATAGAATCGCTCCCCGCGCACAAAAATGTATAATACCTAACCATTCAGGGTTGCAACTGTTATAAAGCATCTTGTCTCATTATTCATTAATTGCGCCAGAGTTTTGACCCTCAACAACGACACCACACAACATCCAATTGGCATCGAGGTAAAACACGACTACTATCTGAAACGTGATTAATGGACGAACGGGTCGCTCAGTTGAAAGTCCTTTTTAGTTTGACATTGCAAGGGAACACCGAAAATGAGTATCGTCACAACAAAGAAAATCTATGTCGTCATGGGCGGCTTTTTCCTGCTTGGTTTGAGCGCCTGTGACCGCCCAGTTCCGGCACAAACTCAAAATTGTCCAGGTGATAAGCCCTATTACCCCCTTTGCACCCACAGCGTTCACGGTAAAACCACGTGGCTGGGTGCTTGTGCCAAAAGCTGGGAAGATGCTTTGCAAGCTTCCGAGAAACATGTGGCCGCAGCGCATCCCGGAGAAAAACGCTGGACCGGGGTAAAAAAATTGCACTGATTCAACAAAAGTTACCCGGTCATACCCCAACAGGCACCTGGCACCTTAATATCCACAGTCGTCAGGCAAATCCTGCAATATTAAACACAGTGTCGTAACGATACACCCATTACGTTAACCCGTCTTTGGCCCTCACGGCCACAAAAATCGGAGCCTTCCCCACCACCACCATGCACATATTCTTCAACACCGGTTCAGCAAGCATTCAGTCTGGAGAGTAAAAACCCTATCTACCTAATCCCAATGGACTAAGGCGTCAGTACAGCTTAGGACGTTTAGCTTATTTCCCAATTCTTAGCTGTCTGCTAATTTTTAAGACACGTAGATTCAAAACCAAGTTTTAAATCAGAGGCAACTATTTACACAGGTGCGTAACTATGTATAAAAAACCACTCCTACTTTCATCGCTGTTATTGTCTGCCTGCTCCAGCCAAACCGTTACCCAATTAGACGGACTGGCGTTACCGTTACACATTTCTCCGCTGCAATCTACGGCGGCATCCAGCGACAGCGTTGATAGTGCCACAAGCGAATACCACAGCGACAAACTGCTCCACTATACATCGACCGAACTGAGTACTGACGGTCCGGCACCGAACCTGGATACGGTGAATCTGGTGCTTTGTTTACTGCACCAAACCCAAGCTGATAAAAACATCAACAAAGGACCTTACCAGCGTGTTGTTGCCACGGGCAACTGTCGCATGGGTGAGGAATTACAGGCCAACAATCTCAACGTTAAAATAGAGTCCAAACGTAATAGCGCCGCAACCGCCCAATATGTCAGCCTAAGAACTGAGTTACCGCAATCGGATCTGAATCTGAGTCATCCACAGGCAGTCAATGCCTCGCTGGCGGCTCAAATAAAAATAGAACAAAGTGCCAACGCCGACAGTCCCTACGGTATTTTCAGCATGAGCTATGAAATCACAGTAGATGACGGACTCTACGGCGGGAATATTGGCGACCCCAGGGAGTACGGTATCGGCTACGTTCGCGTACGCAAAGATACCCACGGCCAAAACCGTTTGGAACTCAGCTCCAGCTTCGGCCGCAATACTCCTTACACTTACCATGCCCGTTCCGTGGTTTTGCTCAACGGTGTTAAAGGCGAGTCAGGAATCAGCCGCTCGGTCCTACAGTACGACTACATGGGATTACCGGAAGAACTGGACTCCATCCAAAGTTTTAACCGCAATCACATCCTGAGTCGTGGTAACCGAACCCCGGAAACCGGTATATGCTTCAGCAACCGCGACGGCAGCGACACCAAAGTGCTGTACAAACTGTATCACGCCGAAGATGGCAACTACCGCCCTTACGAACAGGCGGAACCCTACCCGGTACGGCAAGGCCAGAGTGTCGCTGTCCATGAACACTACCCGCTCATTTTTCGTTACACCCACAGTGCAGACAATGATCGCACCAATACGAGCGCTGCCGGTAATCCGCACCACGGTTCCCGCCACACATTGAGTTATTATGGAGAAGGCCGTCTATGGGGTCTGCCCTGGGATGACGAGGAAGATGCCCATTTTCACCTTAAAGACGGTACGGTACTTAGCAATGAACACGGCCAGTTTTTAGTCAAAGCCGTACGCGTAACCCGCAATCTTAATGCGGTAGAATCCCAACAGTGTTCCAGTCTACGCCGGGGCCTGGACAGTGCCGCTAAATTGGACCCACGGCAATTACGTCCGGCCTATACCCAGAATGGCATGTTCAAAGTAGCGGAACACAATGAGTGAGCACTGGGAAAGCCCTTTAGTGGAGGGAGGGTTGTTGCCTCACAACCTCTCCTACGTTTTCCCTCCCTCCGCTTTCTTTTTCGAATCGCCGGCTTCTTTACGGCTGCCTGCGACCCCTGCCGTTAATGTAAAACGCATCGCCTCTTCTACACTCATATCCACCGGCCGAACTGCCGTTCGAGGCACCAGTACGGCATAACCCCCAATCATATAGCTTAATGGTAAATAAACCAACACACTGCCTTCCCGGCGAAAATTCTCAGGCATCCTCTGGTAGTTATCCTGCGTCACAAATCCAATTAACTGCATTTCCCCCAAGGTCACAGCAACCACTTTGGCAAAACCTTTCTTTTGCGATGGGGAAAAGTAATTAAAGAAATCCCGCATGGACCGATAAACGGACTTTATCAGCGGCATATGGTAAAACAGTTGCTCTCCCTTTAAGAACAAGCGCCGAATCACGTACACATGCATTAACATCCCTAACAAGAATACTGCCAGCAACCCGGTCGCCAAGCCCATACCCGGCCAATAGTATTCTTTGGGAAGTGCCAAGCGGATTAGATTACCTAAAATGGTTTCTGCGGACACCGCCATCCAATATAACAAATAGAAGGTTAACACCACCGGCAAAACTGCCACCAAACCGGTTATCATATTTTTACTGATAAATTTAATCATAACCACCGACCGGAACACTGCTGTTAAAGGAAGGAATCTTTGATACTCACTAAAAAAAACGGACTTCCAAAAAAGTGTAGCACATCCAATGCAAAACCATCTTTAAACACCCAGACCGGTTAGCCTGGCATATAACTTCGGTAAAAATTCCGGTAGCGTGAGCACGTTACTGAATACGGTATATCTCCCCGGCCCAAATAAGTAAGGCAGGTACTCCAATCCGGACTGATCTATAGTTAACCCGTAAGCGTATATACCCTCCGTTTGCATCTCCTGCAGGGCTTTGCGTGTATCCTCCAAAGCATATAGACCTTTATAGTGATCTGCCGGATCGTAAGGCCGACCATCGGTTAACATCAACAAAAGTTTATGGCGTTCCTGCCGGGTTCGTAACCGCTTTGCCATGTGCCGTAAAGCGGCTCCGAGACGGGTGGAACCTCGGGGCGTGAGAGAAAAAATACGTTCGCGCACCGCTGCGCCGTAACTTTCATCAAACGCTTTGACGCGCAAACAATCGACCTGTACCCGCCCATATCCGGAAAAAGCATAAATGGAAAACGTATCACCCACCTCGGCCAGCGCTTCGGCCATTACAATCATTGCTTGACGCTCCACATCAATGACCCGGGCTCCATCTAACATGGATTGAGTGGATTTGGAAACATCCAATAACACCATCACTGCCAACTCCCGATCATCGCGCTTACGATGGCGATATAAGCGCTCACTGGCATAGCCACAACCCCGTCGCTGTGACACGGCATCAATAAAATCATCCATATCCACTTCTTCACCATCGGTTACACGACGCAACCAACGGTCATCGGTACGCAAGGCTTCAAACTGGCGTCGCACCCGGCGGGACAGTTTGCCTAAATGAGGCGGCGGTTCCACCCAATCATCGCGCTCCTGCTCTTCCTCGATCACACGACACCAATTTTCCCGATAGGATTCCGTTTTGCAATTCCACTCCGGGTATAAAAAATTACCACTGAGTTCCTCACCGGTCACATCATCCGGTGCTTCCAGGTACTCGGACAAATCCAACTCATCAACGGCTTTTTTCGATTCGGGTTTAACCTCGATCAAGTCTTCATCAATCATATCAAACGAACCCAATTCCAGCGCCGCCGCTTTTTGAAGCGGACGCCCCCATACCGGAGCAGGCCAGTATGCCAAGGATGGCTCTAACCATTGCTTTGGAGGATTAGGTAACAGCACCCCGACCCCTGCGGCGTCCAAGGCATGATGCAGCCAACGCGACACCTCTACGGAATCATCGCCCAGGGCTTTACGTATAGCCCCCTCCATATCCACGTCCCGAGCGGATTTGCACCTGTGTAATACGGTAATACGATCCCGCTCCAACAAACAGGCTCGACATAAGCGCTGATACCGTGGCGCCAGCCCCGGACAAGCCTGTAACACCCTGGCACTGGTCATAACGCCTTGCAATATGTGCCCCAAAGCTTCCGGCAAGTGAGCGGCCTCTGAATCCGGGCTCGGTAACGGTTGGTCAAAAGCAAGATATGCCGTGAGCCAAAAATACAAATCTCGGTTTAATTCTTTTTGTTCAAATCTTTGAATCTGTTGGGGTAAGCGAGCAATACCACTTTCCTGACGCACCAGCGAATGGGCATGGCGATGCAAGGAATAGCGTTGTAGCATCCTAAGCGCCGGAGCCGGTTCCAGTTTGATCTCGCAGGAACGGGTTAGTGCATGCAAGTAGATATTCAAGCTTTTTTCGATGTGTTCCAGCTTCACCACCGCTTGGGGATATTGCGGCTCAGCCTGCAACCCTAGAGCGTAACGAAGCGGGAGGTAATGAAGCAGTTCACTTTGCATGAGTTAGTGTGATACACACAATGGAATTCGGACTCACGAAACCACGATGGATTGCACAATTTCCCATAGCCCTTCCTGAATCAAAGGATCGTCCGTTAATGCTTCCACCACTGCCACACGACAGGATTCAGCCGGATTGAGGCCGTTCATAATGAGCATAGCCGCATGCACCAATAAGCGAGTTGAGGGCACCTCCTCCAGGTCGTGTCCCTGCAACGCACGCAGGTTACCACCCAACTCCACCAATTTTTTTGCCATGGATTCATTGATTCCCGTTTCTTGTTGCAGAATAGCCAGCTCTAATTCCGGCTTGGGAAACTGAAACGTCAGAGCAACAAACCGCTGGCGAGTGCTCGGTTTTAAGTTTTTAAACATGTTCTGGTAACCTGGATTATAGGAGATCACCAGCATGAATTCTGCCGGCGCCTTGACCAATTCTGCGGTTTTCTCCAGAGGCAACTCGCGCCGGTCATCAGTCAGGGGATGCAAAATCACCGTGGTATCCTTGCGGGCTTCCACCACTTCATCCAGATAACAAATAGCCCCTTCACGCACCGCCTGGGTCAAAGGCCCATCCTGCCACACGGTTTCCTCACCTCGAATTAAAAACCGCCCCACCAAATCTGCGGCCGATAACTCGTCATGACAAGAAACCGTGTATAAGGGACGCCCCAGTTGCGCAGCCATATGACGTACGAATCGGGTTTTACCGCAACCGGTAGGCCCTTTGATGAGCAAAGGCAATTGGCGCTCATAGGCCGAACGCATGACCTCACATTCCGAACCCTGAGCAAGATACAACACCCGCTCTGGTGCGGTATGAATTGCTGGAGTACTCATTTGTCACCTCGCATAAAGCCGTCCGGTTGATACTTGAGCTTACCTTATTCACGGCACATGTCCAATACACCGGCTAAACTAAGAAACGCAACCGCGCCCATGAATTGGATTTGAAGAGCTGATGACCGGGAGTGAACGGAGGATACAATCCGCTGGACAAGAAAAATCCGGCCATAAGCCGGATTAAAAAGCCCCGCGCCGCTACTAACGCGGGAACATCAGGGGGTTCACTTAGCCCGCTTTCGCGCGAACCATTTCGTTGGTATGTACCACTTGGTTTTTTCCTTGCGATTTGGCCCGGTACAAGGCTTCGTCAGCCGCATGAATCAAATTGATTTCGTTATCGGAATGGGACGGAAAGTTCGCAATTCCAATACTGACGCTGGTCTCCACATTGATTCCACCCGGCAAGGCGATAGGATATTCGCAAATACTTTCGCGAATTCGCTCGCCCACAATGCCGGTATCCTGATCTGAAATCTCCACCAAAATGACAGCAAACTCCTCACTACCATATCGATACAGGCTGTCGGAATCCCGAATGCTTTTGTAGATGAAATCCACAGTCTTACATAATACTTTGTCGCCGGACTCATGGCCGTGTTTGTCGTTGACGGAAGAAAAATCATCCATATCAATCAACATCAACGATACTCCGCGGCTGTAACGCTTAGCCCGTTTGACTTCCCGCTCTAAGTCCATGATGAACTTGCGCCTATTGTATACCCCGGTCAACTCATCGTTGGTAGCATGGTAAGCCAGCTTGGCATAGGATTGTTCCAACTGATGGGCCATAGTATTGAATCCGGTGGCCACATTTTGCAGTTCTTTGGGCATTTGTTCATGAGCCAACCGATAGGACAGTTCCCCGGCATTGTATTCTTCAACAGCATTAAGAAACTGAGAAATCGAAGGAAAAATCACTTTAGACAAAATACCAATCCCGGCAGCCATAAGCATCAAGGAAATAATGGCGACTACAGACAGCAGCATTAACACATCAAATTTGTCATGCATAAGTTTTTCTGACGCCACATCGATGGATTTCTGCATCTTTTTCTGGTGAGTTTGAAACTCTGAGGAAACATCCGGCAACGCCGCAGACAGCTCCACCAAACGACTGGTTTGCTGTATGGACTGCTCAACCAAAGTATTGGCACTGGAAGTAATCCAATACAAGGAACTGAATGCAGTGATCGTAATTGCGGTGATGGCAAATACGGCACAAAACAATCCAGTCAAAAACAGACTCTTAACCGAGTAACGATGAATTTGCGGCATGATATTCTTCCTAGAAAAACTGTGTCATTAGCTGATACATTTATATCGGCTTAATTGTTACAGATCTTTAAACATCGATTCCTTGCGTGATTAGAATTTACATTCTGGAAATCTTTTTAACATCAAAGCGTTGACTATTTTCCACTAATATTGTATGGTTATTCCCGTCAGAAACAATTAACATTATGTCGTCGCAAGGCAAGTTTTCGGCACCCCCGGTAGTGAGGTATCAGTCACAAAACTTACAATTCAATCCCTGCCAACCAACACCGCCCAAACATGGATTTGGGGTATTCATTTCCAGTAAAATAGCCAAAAAATTTTTCCACCTTAATGAGGTCAATACATGGGCAGAGCCTATCAAAACCGTAAAGCATCAATCGCCAAAACGTCAGATGCCAAAGCCAAGGTCTATTCCAAATACGGTAAAGAAATCTATGTGTGTGCAAAAAACGGCGGCATCGACCCGGATGGTAATTTGACTTTACGACGCTTGATAGACAAAGCCAAAAAAGACCAAGTCCCGGCCCATGTCATTGAAAAAGCGTTGGATAAAGCCAAGGGCGGCGGTGGCGAGGATTTTGTTACCGTGCGATTCGAGGGCTTTGGGCCCGGCGGCTGCATGGTCATTGTCGATTGCCTCACCGATAATAATAACCGCACCTTTGGCGAAGTACGGCATTGCTTCACCAAAACCAAGTCCAAAATCGGCTCTCCCGGAGCGGTAGCACATTTATTTGATCATCGAGCCATTTTTGAATTTAAAGGTAGTGACGAGGAAGCCATCCTCGATGCTCTCATGGAGGCAGACGTTGACGTGAGTGATATTGAAAGTGACGCCGGTGTCATTACTGTTCTAACACCCGCCTCAGAGTTTTATAAAGCTAAAACTGCCCTGGCCCAAGCCCTGCCCGACGTCGAACTGGATGTAGAGGAAATCAGCTTTATCCCCCAGAATACCACGGCGCTGAGCCAGGAGGATGCGTCTGTTTTTGAGAAATTCATGGACCTGCTTAACGATTGCGATGACGTCCAGGATATTTATCATAACGCCGAAATTGCTTAAATTATAACCACGCGAACAAGATAAGAATGTGCTATAGTGCCCATACAATTCCACTGAGGCGCTGAAGACGTCAACGGTTGTCCCATGAGCAATAGGCATCCCATTTCCGTTTTTTTTGATTACCGGGGGAAAATATGTCTCCACCTCGGCCTGCTCTCTTTACTGGCACTCTGCGGCTGCGATGTTAACACCCAATCCTCTGAATCGCTGAAGGATCATGAAATCATCGCCGAGTATTCTATTTCATCACGCCATGAAACCCCGGGTGCTTCCCCTTTACTCATTAGTCTCGATGCCGATTTACGCTATCGGAAGAAAGGTAAAAACGAGATGAATTGGCTCCTGTTAAAAGTCGATCGTGAACCTGATGAAACCGGATATGTGGACTTAAGTGCTAACGAAAGCTTGATTGCGTCTGACGGCGTCATCCAACAGAGCTTATATAGAGACACATATTTATTTGGATCATCACGGTACGACACACAATGGATCAGTAATCAAAGCGGCGAAATCCAATATACCATTACCTTGCATCGAGCCAATGGCAACAATTTGGCCGCGAATATCACAATACCGGCAACCCCTGTTATTAGCAGCCCCGCCTCCGGCCAGGTGTTTTCTGTAGCCAATGACACCATTGATGTCAGTTGGGACTCTACGGCCGACACGTATTTCCTCAGTATATCCGGTACCTGCATTCAATACAGTACATTCGTTCACAACAGTAACCAGCTATCCATCCCGCCGGGAGCGCTTAACTTTATTGGCGACCAAGCCGAATGCACCGCCACGTTGCGAATCAGTGCAAAAGTAACGGGCGAGATAGACTCCCGCATGCACAGTAGCAGCTACTTGGACGGCACTTCATTGGCCGCACAAATGGCAATGGGGGTCACTCCCTAATCCGGTTGTGCCCCGGCATAAAATTGAATCAACCGTTCCAGCGCACCTTCCCCTTCAAGCCTTTGCATTTTCCGTAGCTTGGTCAGCATCATAGCATTAGTACGTCTTTTTCCGGCAAGGTACTCTTGGAGAGTCAGACGCAAATAATCTGTCCATTGCCCCGCCAGGACTCCGTAACCATCGATGCTCACACCACCATTGTTGCTATGGCATTTTTCACAATAACGCTGATGCAGACCTTGCCCTTGCGCCGCCTTGTTTGAATCCATGGCCTGCTGACGTGCCAGAGGTTTTTGCCCGCTGTAAAATAGTGCCAACTGTTCTATATCGGCTGCGGATAACTGCCCCGCAAACATTTTCATAATGTCTGAGTTGCGTCCACCGTTTTTGTACGCGTCCATGGTGTATTTAAAGTAGTACGGGGTAATACCGGCAATCGAAGGGGCCGACGCACTGGGACTGTTTCCATCAACGCCATGGCACATTGCACACTGTGATGCCGGCGGATCAGTCTGCGCCGGTAATATTCCTGGCCCCAGACTGATACAGGCAACCAACAAACTTTTCACTAACAATTGTGCCCGCATCACCGCCTCCATTAAAAACGCATGTTATAACTTAATGCCACCACCCAAACTCGATAATCCGGATTCCCTTCACCCACAGACAACACATTATCTAAAGTATCAACGGCGACGTCCTGCAAAGCCCAATCCTCTTCACGATATTTTTCATAGCGAAATACCGTATTTAAACCGCTACGGGCGTCCAGTACATAGTGACCCTGTAAAGCCAGGCTATGACGTGAAGAAAGTAATTGGGGAAAATTCGCAATCTCCGAGATCCGGGTTTCGCCGGAAAATCGGGAATAATCGTAGCTCAATCCCAGATTGGTTCGATTTTCGAACTGCCATTGCAAGCCCAGACCAATTGTATTCACTGTCTCGTCATTCTGGGCATACCAAGAGGACGCCGCTTGGCTACCCGCCTGCGAGGATCGCATCACGGTGTGGTTATAATCACTTGTTATGGAGGCTGACCGACTTAAGTGCCAGTTCAGGTTCACGGAATAACTGCGTTCCTTACTATCCAACAGTCCCACGGCAGAATGATCGTATTCGTCCATAGACATTTCCACTTGCAGAGCAAAATCAACCTGACTGAAAGTGCTCGAACTAACAGAAATATTGATTCGGTCCCGAATGCGGTCTGCCATATTGTACTTACGCAGCGCGGGGTTCTCCGCAGGAACAATTTCTGCCACCGGACTGTAGCGTTCCCCCATGCGATCCAAGTGTTCCAATTTAAGATTCAAACCGGTTCCCTGCTGTAATTCTCCAACATAAGCACCCCACAACCTCTGCTCTTTGGCGGAACTGATTTCCTGGTAAGTGCGATCATTCCACTCATAGTCATAACCTGCGGTAATACGATGAAGAGCTGAGAATTTGTAGCGGCCTTGAGTTTGCAACAGACGTTTACGAAAACTATAGGGAAAATTGGCCCGATCTCCGCTAATAGCGGTATCCGCAGAAACATAGGTATATGTGGCTCTGTCTGTATTATTATCCTGTTCCTGCTGAATATAGCTTGCCTGCAATTGCAGGCGCTCAGTAAGGGCACTGAGAAAGCCAAGCGATAAATCGAAGGTGAAAATCTCCCCTCTCAGGGAATTACGCGGCAAAGCCGAGGGGGTCAAAGCCACATTCACTGTATAGGGCAGGAAGGACTCATCCTGTCCCATCCTGCCATACGCTAGTCCGGCAAAAGCGCGACTGCGTTCACTGACGATGTAACTGGCTTGCGCTGATAGACGTTGCATATCGTTACCGGGTTCCGCGCCAGCCTGACCTTGACTGACCCCAACAGGTTCGGAAAAAGCGTTTTCCCAGCGCAAGGCCTTCACTGCATTGGTAAATTCCGATACCTCCAGAGAAAACGAGGTCTGTAAGCGCGATTGCTGTAGGGCCACATTGAAGCGAGCATTGCGACTCTCTTGATCCACCGGAGCTGTTAGCAAAGCACTTCTTGCTGTCACAAACACATTACCCAATGCCAAGCCTTGGATGCGTATACCTTGCTTTTGCAATTGGTGAAAACTCAATTCATACGACAATTGTGGCGATGGATGATATACCGCATCAATATTCAGATTTTTTCTGTCTGATCCGATTACCACTTCGTGCAAACTGCTGTTAAGCTGACTCATCCCGCCTGTCGTTGCTGCGCTCACCCAGGTTACAGGCAACACCTGTTGCGACTCTCCCTGATACGGCGTAAGCACGGCACTGTGCTGCCGAGGAATCTGATCGTACTCAAGCGCGACACCCATCACCCCCGCTGACTCACTGGACAAAAGCAAGCGACGGCTATCCAGAGTCAAGTCCTGCCCTTCCACTGACATACTCCAGCCGGCATCACCCGGCGGTTTTGCTGTATTAAACGCTGCGATGGCATAACCGCCACGATCACCCAACCCTGTGTAGTCTCCATACATAGAATCTTCCGTAACAAACCCCGCGCCTAACTCTATCTCTGCGTGAGCTGTTACATCGGTAACAGGACACCATTTGCATTCCCAACCGGCTGTGCCTCCTGCCACGTCTAAAGGAGATTCTTGTGCATACAGTACGCTAAGCGGCAAGCACATAACTACTAAAGACATTATTGGCATCATTAAAAGCAGGAACTGCACTCGTTTCATTGTCGGTCTCCGTAGTAACGCAGCGTTTAAACCCCTAACGCATTAACTTCACCCCGGAAGGATGATTAGAACCATGAATCTGAAAATGACAATTCAAACAGGATTTAGCCAACAAAAAGGCATTAGGGGTTTGCTGAGCTAAACCATCACTGCCATATTTGACACTGGAATGCCCGTTGGCATGACATTGCTGACACAACAGCGGGGCTCGCTTTTTTAGCAAAGCATCGTAAACCGAACCGTGTGGCCTGTGACAAATACCGCAGTCCTCCGAGACCGGCGCATGAGCCCAAAGGAACGGACCACGCTTATCCGCGTGACAGGTATAACATAAGCGACTGCTGTTGTTACGCAACAAGAATGGCGCTACCGCACCGTGGGGATTGTGGCATTGGGTACATTGCATTTTCCCAAATCGAACCGGGTGGACCGAAGAACGCTGGAATTCAGCTCGTTGTTTTGGGTGGCATTGGAAACATTTATCCACCTGCGTATCGCGTTGCATAATTGGGTCTTTGGGCACATGTAAAGTGTGACAATCCACACACCGCATCGCTTGGCTCTGGTGTGCACTACCCCGCCACTGTGCTCTGTGTTGGTCCGCATGACACTGTAAACACATTGAATTTTGTTTACTGACAGCAGTTTGGCTGTCGCGCCCAAATTTAATAATCGGAGCCCTGGGTTTACCTACAAAAGGTTCTAACTCATGCAAACCACCCGGACCATGACAAGACTCACATTGCAAACCCGCCATGGGTGAGCGCTTATTAACACGGTTACCGTGGACGCCGTAGAAAATATCCAAGACGGGAAAAGCGTAATCTTCATCATGGCACTTTAGGCAGGTATCCGCACCTTTTTGGGAATAAGGAATACTTCCGGCCGGCTTTATATCAGACTCTTGAATATCGTCTTCGGTAAAGACTTTTCGCTCCTCTGCCCAGACGACACCATTGCTTACCAGAAAGGCGCGTTGCGAGTATGCGTTTTGAAACAACCGGTTTTGGAACAACTGGCTTAGGAACAAAGGGTTTTGCAATAAAGAGATTTGTACGAACGCGAAAAACGGTCCTTGGAAGAACAACACAAGTCCCCCACAGATCATCACCAATTGTCTGCGTTTCACCATTTTCTTCTCCGCTCGACAGGGTGGCCTTCAAAGAAGTCTAGACCATTATTAGCGGAACTGGACTTGATACACATTCTGTTACTACCGTTTATGTAACCCCAGCATAGTCGCAATACTCTAGAGCCACTATGATATACATCAAAAACCATTCGCCGCCTATACCACACTACGCTTACATCACAACAATCAATACTCTGCACTTCTTTTTTATACGTAAGACACGCGCGCTATTTTCCTCTGTAATTACCGAACTTGCGCCGTAACACGTAGGAAAACCACGGACAATGGGCAACTGCCTGGCCACCCCGCCAAACCAATAAACGCTTGTTTGTATGACAAAATCCAATTGTGTATGGGTTTAAGCGTCAGTCAACATAAGCTGATTTTATACTTAAATCACTATTATTTTGATTGCGCAAGCATAGGGTTTGGGACTATAAATAAAGGGAACCCTCTCTGATTGCCCAACGTAATACAGACATCAGTGGCCCATTGCACCACCATGACAGCAGGAAAATCAATTTCAGGAGATACATGAGCGCACCGAGGTACGGGTACTATTGTTGGTAGAAAATTATGGTACAACGTTCATTACCAAATAGTTTTTATTTTCTCTTGCTACTCTCACTGAGCATACCCCAACAGGCCACCGCTTTGAGCAGCGGAATTACCGGCCAATCGGGCAATCCCAATACCAACGCCGGATCCAGTTGCAGTGCTTGCCACACGGGAGGTATCCCCCCTTCCATCAGTCTAAACGGCGCCATCAACATGGAGGCCGGCAGCAGTGCCGGTTTCACCTTGATTATGAGCGGAGGCCAACAAAACCTGGGGGGTTTCAATATCAGCGCCACAGCAGGCACCTTAACGCCTGGCAGCAGCAATATGGTACTGGAGCAACGGGAACTGAAACACAGTTCCCCCTATAGCGTCGGTAACGCCGGCGTAGAATGGACGTTTACCTTTACAGCGCCGGTCACTACCGGGGTTGTGACTCTATATGCAGCTGTTGTATCCGCTGACAACGACGCCACCATGGAAGGAGATAGCGTTGCCCTTAGCAGTTTGGATATTGAAATTGTACCGGCTCCGGGGCCTATCGTTCCCGAAGCGCATATCAGCGCTCCGTACGCGGCTCAACCCGGAGATTCCATATCACTGGATGCGAGCGCATCCGTGGATGGCGACGGAACCATATCACGATATTTATGGGACTTCGGTGACGGCAGTGCTTTTGAACAAGGAGCGGTTGTTAATCACAGTTACATGAACGAAGGCAGCTATACCATTACCATGGCAGTAACCGATAACGATAAGCTCACCGCTGCCGCCGCGACCACCGTAATCATCAACGCCAATGCCGGCTCACCCGAAGGTGAAGCGCTTTATAACCAATATTGTTTTGCCTGTCATGGCACCGGCGGATTCGGAGGTTCTGCAGTCGCAGTAGTGGGTGCCACAACAACACAAATCACAACAGCATTGAACAATATTGCCGCGATGAGCGCTATCTCTGTCACCAACAATGAAGTTCAGCTCATCGCAGATTTTCTGCTGGTGGGCAGCACTGCGCCTCCCCCCAGGCCTAACGACGGTCCGGGCCTATATGGCATGTTCTGTTCCGCCTGCCATGGCATTGATGGCCGCGGCGGTATTGAGTCAGGCGTTAGCGGTGCTTCCTTCCCCATGATAGCAGCTGCCATTGCCGATATACCGGCCATGCAGAACATCAGCCTGTCGCTGGAGGAAACTCAACTGGTGGCAAATTTTCTCACCGCCGGAGGCAGTGGCAGCCTGCCGACTGACGGCGCCGGTCTGTACCGGATTTTCTGTGCTGTGTGTCACGGCAACGGTGGTCATGGCGGTAAATTTAAGGCCGTAACCGGAGCGCCGTCTACCATGATCAGCGCCGCCATTGCAGCGGAAAGCTGGATGAACCCGTTACAGCTCAATGCAACCCAACTGAACGCCATTGGCAACTTCCTGAGCAGCGGCGGCAGCGGGCCGTTACCCGTGGATGGCGCGGGATTGTATGGCGTATTTTGTTCGGTGTGTCACGGTACCGACGGTCGTGGTGGCACTTATAAAGTGGTCACAGGTACGTCCTTGAGGTTTGTCGAAAATGCCATTAACCGAATTGCTCTGATGCGATCCCTGCAGTTGGACAACACCCAACAACAATTGATTGTCGAGTTTCTCGCCTCCGGTGGCGGGGGTACCAAACCTGTCGACGGCGCAGGGCTCTATCATGTGTATTGTGAAACCTGTCACGGCGTCAATGGCCAGGGCGGTCCCGTGGACAATATTGTCGGCGCCACACAAAGCGAAATCAACCGGGCCATTGTGAATAAAAATGACATGCAACAATTACAACCCTATTTGAGTACCAGCGGGTCCGGCAGCGACACCGGCCTTATCAGCAACTTCCTAACCACGCAGTAGGTGATGTTGTATGAGAACCAAAATCACAATGCACTTCCAACATCGCCGCCGGTTTTATCTCTACCAAGTCATGCCCGTCATCCTGCTGGCGCTCACCGTGGTAACCTGCTATGACAGCGGCACACAATCGGCTCCACCACCCGTACCACCGCCGGCTGAACTCACTATCGGGAATGACACCCTGAGCCTGCCTCCGGATTCCAGTGGCGTGGTCAGCGTATTGGATAATGATTCCAGCAGCAGCGGTCACGTCCTGGGCATTGATAGTTTCGACAGTAACAGTACCCAAGGTGGTAGCGTGATCCACGAGGGTGGGGGCCGATTTACCTATACCCCCGTCACCGGCTTTACCGGAGAAGATCGTTTTAATTATATTGCCTTGGACCCCGATGGAACCAAAGCAGAAGGTACGGTGGTGATAACCGTCAGTACTGAGGTCATACCCAATGGACGCGCATTCTATGCTGCTAAATGCGCTATTTGTCACGCCGCCGGCGTCGATGACACCAGTCGTGCTTTCAACGCAAGTGATTTGGCTCTAAAAAGCATGCCCTTAAGCCGGAACCTGTCCCTTTATGGCGGCCCTTATGAATTGATGGGCGCATTCAATAACATACCTCAAAATAAAGTGGATGAATTGAGAGCATATTTCGCCAGTCTTTAACGTTTGGTGTCAATTTTGGTGGAAAATGTAAGTTCTGTGTAACCCCACCGGCACTAAACTAGCACCCTGTTCTAGGTGCTGCCACACACCCAAGAACGGAATGTTCCGGCTTGACCGGGATCTACTCTTACTCTCTGGAGGTTACAGCCTGACCCGCGCTCGCTGGGACAGGCTGTTTTTTCAACCGCCCCCCAGATTCATTACTTCTGAGGCAACCGAACCCGAACAATCAATCCACCCATCAAGTCCCCTTTCTGAAAATCTTTTTTAGGGCTGTTTGGGTGCGAATTGTGGCATTCCACACAAGACTGTTCTACAGCAATATCCGGATATATTGCCAAAAAATACCGTTGCCCACTCTCTTCTATTTCACTGTAGAAATTTTTACCCGGATTTTTCAAAATATGAATCAAGCCTTCTCGCTCTTGATTCTCAGCAGGAAAGTGAGATCGATTGATGGCCCACAGGGACTTTAAGCTGTATTGGACATCACCACCGCTACTGGTATTCACCTCCGCAGCACCCATACGCAACATTTGTGATGGCACCGGTAATGCTTTGAGCTCCTGCCATTGCTCGGCAAATTTCACCGTTTGGTCATTCATATGCAACCGCTGCACGATGTGACGCGCGTAGACATGACGGTTCGCTTTGACAATCTGATAGATGGTATCTGACAAACGCTGTAAACTCACGGATTCACCGTTTTGGTGTTTGCACGCGCCGAGAATCGCAAGCGGTAACATGACCGCTGCACCAAGTGCCCAATATTTATTCAAACCAGCAAGCATCCTGCCCCCTCATAGTTATTCTCAGACTGTCCAGTCTGTCAATCTGTATGCTTTCACGAATGCGGGGATGAAAGCATTTAAAACAATGACGTGAGTTTCAGGTTTGATGGTAGTCGTTACGTAAAAGTACTCCGCTTTATCCATCCCGTGCGGAGTCGACAAATGTGCGCACCTTTAGTTATTAGAATTGCACGCCGACCTGAGTGACAGTAAAACTATAAACAAGCAGTTGAGATTTGTACACATTTTTAGTGTGACAGAGGCCGCTGCGGCGATTGCTGCCACCGATGTTTGTTGGTTTTATAACCAGTTTCCAATTAACAAGAAGGGAGACCAGTAACCCGGATGCCGATACCGAACGTTCTGCATCAACTTGCTCTGAGCACGCTGTAAGGCTTGCGCTTTGGTAACAACCGGATCGCGTAACTGCCGATAAAATTCCGTAATCAGCACAGCTGAAGCCTGATCATTTATTGCCCACAAACTGGCCAAGGCGCTGCGAGCCCCGGATTTAATAGCTACGCCGGCCAAACCCAGAGCCGCTCGATCATCTCCCGCTGCCGTCTGGCAGGCACTTAAGGTCAACAGCTCAATAGGTTTGGAACGACTGCGACTTAAAGCGGCAAATTGCCCCAATTGGTCCACAGTGATTCGATCATCATACGTCAGGATATAGGATTGTTCCACGTCACCTGAAAAAACACTATGCGATGCAATATGGGTAACGGAGTAATTGGTATCCCGCAAAGCTTTCGCCACACTGGCGCTGACAAATTCTCGGTTTAGCAGCAACTTACCCACATACAAATCCTGTATTTCCTCCAGTTCCCCGCGTACATATTGTAAGGCCGGAAATCCTTGTACTGACTCACTTAATCCGCTTAGTAGAATTTGCAAATTATCTCGCTGCAATGGCCTGGGGTCAGTGAGTTTCAACCCCGGTGAAGTCGCCAAAGCGTATTTGTTAATTAAAAACTGCTCTCCATCATGCAACACGGACATGGGGATGGTACGCAAGGATTTATCTGCCACCATAACCAAGGTGTTAATACCGCGTTTTTGAAAATCCGCTTCCATGGGCTGAATCAACCATTGATACAATTTTCGAGCATGAGGCAAATAGGCTCGTGTGCGCAGACTTTCCAAGCGAACCCGTAGGGCTCTAACCTCCTCAGTAACCTCTGCCTCGGTTTTCTTAACCGTATATCGCTCCATCCCCGAGCCAAAGCTCACCAGTAATTCCGTACGATCGGGAAGTAATATGGGATACAAAACAGCCGTATTATCCGCCAGTGTTTCATCAATGTGTTTAATGTTGTTCTTGGCATTAACAACACAACTGTCTTTAAAATAATCCTGTAATTCAGCCTCTTTTTGCAGCTCCATGGTATTTCTGGCTTCCAATAGCAATTGGGTTCGCTGACGAGGATTGCTTAAATTATCCGTTTTTCTCAGCAAGTTGTCAGTCAACTCCAAATAGACATTGCCTTGCGTCTCTGAAAACCGGGAATCTTTACCCAATTGCCGCTTACTCAGTTCCTGACGAATGGGCTGCAAGGCATTTACAGCCAGTCGGTAAGCCCTAATCGAGTCGTCTTGCTGCCCCAGTTTGTTATAAATTCGCCCCGCTTGCCACTGCCACTGGTATAACAAATCGGTGGACTCGCCTTTTTGTGCCTCAAAAATCGCCTTGCTATTTAACGCAGCCGCATCACCCCATTGTTCAGCTGCCTCATAAATAGCCGCCATAGCACCATAGACGCGCGATGCTAAACGACCGCTGGCCAAGCGATCGAGAAAATCTGTGGTCTGATTAATCGCCCTGACCACCTCATGAACCATTTGTTTGCGGTCCAGCCGATCCTGAGGTTTTAGTGGCAATTGCATAACACCTTGTACAGCTTGGGCTAAACTCGCCAAGATCATTACGGACTCATAGGAAACCGATTGAGACCGTAAGCCACGTAATACGGAAACGGCACTGCGACTGGCCGCCTTCGCACGTCCTTGCTGTACCAACACCGAGGTGATGTTGGTATTGGCTTTGGCCGTTAACAAGGGACTCTTGTTTTGCTCACCCAGCAAAGCGGCAAATTCAAAGGTACCCAATGCCAGGTCATACTGCGACCGTGCAGCATAAAGATTCCCAAGATCATTTAAAACCATGGACTCCAGTTCCCAATCCTTAATCGCCACCGCATCCCGACGCGCCTGACGCAGCAATTCCAGCGCTTTTTCCTGTTTCCCGGAATACAAAAACAAACTACCCAAACTACTTTTGATTCTCGCCTTGAGTTCCGGGTTGTGGATTTTCACCCCACGGCGCCAAGCTTCTTGTAAACTACGTATTGCCTTAGTCACAGCGCCTACAGACCGTTGAGCAATGGACAGGTTGTACAAGGAAATAACCTGCCCCTCTGTATCACCGCTGGCCTGATCCTGTGCAAGTGCGGCTTTCCAATAGGCAATAGACTCACCGAACTCCCCAAGACTAAACAACTCCACGGCTCTGGTTTTATTATCAGTATCCGCAATTCCTGATGAGATTTCCGGTTTCGCATTCTCTGCAAGGGCGAAAACATTCTGCGCCAACAACAGGGAAAAACCCACAACCAAACCTATGTACCGTTTTGGGAAAAACTGCTTACCCTCAAAATTACAACCCATATGTACTCTCTCTTTTAACCCATGCTCTTGCGCTATTGAAATCAAAAAATGACCCAGGAAACCACAGAATTGTCCCTGATTTGAAAAGTTATGCGCTCTTTGGCGTAAACCCAACTGGCCCCCAGAGTCGTATTTAATGTAGATGACGGTACACCATAGGCGCTAAGCACCTGCTCTTGCGAAACCCCAATTTTAATGCCGCGGTTGCTGGCGCCGCCATAGTCCAGACCGGCGAGAACCGCTCTAATCTCATCGCCTTCTGCCAACGTGGTGATACCATTGCCGTATTCGGATGTAGTAAAGGGAGCATCCTTAAAAGACACCAATTTTACCGCCCCTTTACCCCAGCTACGGGGAATTTCATCCGCATAGTGCCCCACCTGCAAGCCGGACAGCATTTCGTTTTTTACTGAAATCAAGCCACGAGACACGGCCAGTTGCGTATCCACTTTGTAGCGACTGCGCAAGGTTTTCGCCCAATTACTGTTAGAGTCCAGTTCCAGATATTGTTTCCAATACCTCCTGGCCGCTTCCATATTGTTTCCGAGATAAGCCATCATTCCCAAATTGTACAAGGGATCAGCAAAGCCGCTGCTTTGACTCATGGCACGACGCAGATAATCCTGCGCCTTGAGACTGTTTTCCGAAAAATGAAACGCCACGCCCATGGCGTTCAACAGACCACTGTTATCGGGCGCTTGCTTCAAAGCATCCTTTAATATAGCAATGGCTTTAAAGGGCTCATCATTGACAATATAAGCACTACCTAGATTTTTGTAGGCTAGTATATAGGTGGGATCCTGTTTAATCGCGGTGCGGTAATACTCGGTAGCGACTGCCATATGCTGTTTAAACTGAAACTCATTGTGCTCCGGCCCCCGAAAACTGGTTTGCGCTGCACGAGTTACGGGGTCTACAGCCAGAGCTAACTTAAACTGTGCCGCAGGCGAGTCATTGATTCCACTCAGCAACTTCAAAGCCTGTTGATGGTGGCTGACCGCAAGATTGTGATGCACTTCCCGACCGGGATAGTGGCGTTGAAACTCACCAAACGCATCAATCGCCCTTTCAAAATCTCCCATTTGGTAGAAGAGCAAACCCAAATCAAACAGCTCGGCTTGAGCGGACACTTGGCGCAAACGGGTTATTATGGCGGTATTTCGTTGTACTGAAGAGGGATGCGTGGAATTTTCTGCTTTAACATTATTTAGTGATCGAGGCCGGCGCTGTTTCACCCGATGGGGATTGAGCAGTGACTCCCATTGAGCAAAAAAACCCGTGTCGCCGCTGACATTGACTATGGCGTCTGTGTTAAAGCCCGCCATGGATGCGAACAATATCCCTTTTTCATCCGCTCGTAATTCCTTGGCCTGTACTTTATTGGTCTCCCCCACAATCCCACGGATTTGATTCAATACAAACTCATCCGCCAAACCTTTGCGTTTGGACAACTCAATGGCGTTAAAAAAATTAATATGCCAAAAATCATCGTCCAACAAATGGGCAATTTCATGAGCCATAACAAAGGCGAGGCGATCATCGCCATCATGACCATCCTTGTAGCACAACTCCAGCACACCTTTGGACAACACCACCCAACCGTCGGGAATGGAAATAGGCAGAGTTATATTGAGTGGATCTTGCGCGATAATATGCAGTCGGGGGTGTACACCATGGCGGCTACCTGCAGCATTTAATACACGGGTAAATATTTCCCGTGCTTTACTCACTCGAGGATCTTGTTCCGCCGTCAATTCTTTGTAGTTCTTACGCCAATACTCAATCCGCTCCTTAGGGTTAGGAACGATAGACGCAGCCGCCCCTTGCCAGGTTGTCGCCAGCAATACGGTAATCATCAACAAGCGTGAAACTTTCACGTTAGTACTCTCCCCAGGATCTCCGTATCCTCCTGATGTTCTTCCTCAAACTGCTATATCGGCGAATGGTCGGTCTTTAAAAAAACCTCATTCAACCAGCCAACTACTACGCCAACAACTCGCGCAGCTGCTTAATTTTACTAATTAGAACCCTCAACTCACGTCGATCCAAGTTTTGCTTCTGTAACAAACCATTAATTTCCTGCATTCGGGTCAAAACCCCTGCCGGCGCATCAAATCGATACATCTCTTTAATCAGTGCAGCCGTCTGTGTGTTTGCCGGAACGGAAACTTGGCTTGCCGACCCGTTGTCCACAGCCAATGCGGCCAGTCCAATATTGTAAGTCCATATTGCTGCTTTAAACAGCATCAATCCTTTCTCGTCATTCATCCTCAAGTAATTTTCATAAGCGTGCTGAAAATCGCCTAAATTTTCCAGTGAACGTCGCCCTGCCGTAGTGGAACCCAATCGATTGACCTGATCAAAACGAATGAAATTCCGGGCCTCTATAAGACTTTGAGCCAGCGATTTTGGCATACCTTCTTCTTGAATCCATTGCAGCATTTGTGCAATGTGGTTTGCAGCACCGGAAATATCATCGCCGTGTAGATAGCTTACGGTTTCAGACAACAGGGTGCCTACGGTAAAACTGCGGGTCTCGGTCACCTGAGCGGAAAAACCATACCCTGTCGAAGCGGTGGTTACCGGGCGCATTTTATGCGACAAACTCACAAGTTGCTTGTTCGCATTAATACCGGCCTGAAAGCCAGTGGAATCTACTCGAGAAGCCTGTTGTGGACTCCAAAACAATAATGAACTGAATACCAGGGTCACTGTGGCTGCTACGGCAAAAAACGGCAGCAAAGAATTGGTATAAGCACGCTTCGACCCGACAATTGTATGGAGCGTGGCAACAGTCCCTTGATCTACGGGCCGCGTCATTGTTTCTGCAGACTCTGCCACAGGGAGTGTCAATACTCGGTGGATATCCTTTTGGATCGCCTGTTCACGCCGAACTTCCTGCAATACCCGCTGGGGCAATTGATTCCAAAATTCTTCACCGGGATCTTGTAACAAACTGTTATTGGCATTTCCTAACATAATCTTTATTCCGTTGAATTCGCTGTTGCATCCATCGCAGCTTTGTAAATGCTGCTTCACCAAATACCGTTGATTCGTCGGTATTTCCTCTTCTATATAGTCAACCAATACTCCTCGGACGTAGTCACAACTGATTGAATTCATACTCTTCCTTTTGTAATGTTTTTCGCAAGCTGGTGACCGCTTGGTGGTAATGCGCCTTAGCCGTCCCTACTGACGCCGCCATTATTTCAGCGATCTCCGGAAAAGTGCAGTCTTGATACAAGCGCAGGTTAACGGTCATTCGCTGTTTGGTGGGTAATTTGTCCACCGCTTCTTTCAAAAGGCGTTGTTGTTGCGCTTGCTCAAACTCTGTGGCGTAATCCTCGTCCACACTCCAATCCAGAGAATCCCATTCAACATCATCCAAACGCTGGCGATCTCTGCTGCGATAATGGTTTTTGCACTGATTTATCGCAATTTGATACAACCAGGTCTTAAAACTGGAACGTTCGCCAAACTGCTCAGCCTTTAAAAACACATTAACAAATACTTTTTGTGTAAGATCCTCTGCGTCCGCCCGATTATTGACATGGCGGTATATAAAGCCATACAACTCTTTCTGATATTTCTCAACCAGATGAGTCAGCGCAGAGTCCTCACCGTCTATAAAGCGTTTTAGTAAAGTTGTATCGTCCATGGGCCGTTCCTATCATGTGTGACACCGCACCCAGCGCGGCGGTTTAGTAAACCAGTTAAAGGAGTTACATTTTTATTGTTATCATGTGTCACTATAAAACCACAGCCCTCTTATTCTTGCTATGTATTATTACCAGAATCCATGATCAATATTTACACGTAAGCCGATCGGCCTCAAGCCTTCTAGCTTTCACCTGAAATATCAAACACTTACACTATTTCTTCAGACTTTATCCGACAATTTCCGGAAAAAACACCACTACACCTTTTACAACACCTTTGTGTCTACATCAACACCAGAGAAATGTTAATAACAGGTAATGCCACTATGAAACCTTTATTCGATCAAACCGGATACACCGCCATAAACAGAAATATTGCTTATAATGTAGAACCGGAATCCTGGCCGCTGTGCTGGAACCACCTGAAGCGGGCATTGGCGCTGCAAACCCCCCACAGCCGCAATAACGCGAATACCTATACTGAGCTCGAGCAACAAATTCAGCGTTTTTACGCGCAACTACAACAAACTCCGGAATTCACTGAAAACGTGCGCGCTATCAATACCAGCCCCCGCAACAATAACCCCTGGCTGGGACAAGAGCTTTTCAATGACGGCCACATGGAGGTCAGCTTGAATGTGTATTTCAACGAGGCCGTTACGCCGATTCACGATCGCTCCCGCCGCGTGGAAGCCTTTATTGTCTTATCCGGCCAAGCTCGTGTACAGCACTTCTCCATCCTCCCGTCACCCATAGAAAGCCACTACCCCATCGTCAAGTTACGGCGCGACGAGTGCGAAAATCTGGAACGCCATCAGCTTTGTCTACTGCACTCCGGGTTCAATTCAGTGCACGAAATCACTGCATTGAGTGGGCGCTGTGTGGTGTTACGTCTTTCCATTTACGATGTCACCGCTAGAACCTTACCCTGCTGGTATTTCCCCATATCCTCACAACACAATGAGGAGTTTTTCACCCAACGGGTAAAACAATTCTAGGGAAGTGCCCTGCCCTGATACCCCGCCCCCGGTGCTGCTGCCGGGGCAATTTCCCGGCAACTCTTCCGGTCTTCCCCGTCGCCGCAGACCCAATATGGGAGATAAACTACCGGCCCGCAACGATACGTAATATAATAGCGCGTTTGGCGGCACCTTGTGTCCGGGAGAAATAGAGCCTGTCGATAAATCATCATCTGTAGGCTCTTATCACAACAACCTGTGGATAAAGCGACAATGACCGAATTAAAGAATGACCGTTTTTTGAGAGCTCTCATGCGCGAACCGGTGGACCTCACTCCAGTGTGGATGATGCGCCAGGCCGGGCGATACCTACCGGAATACCGAGCAACGCGACAAAAAGCGGGCAACTTCATGAATTTGTGCCAGTCTCCGGAATTGGCCTGCGAAGTCACCTTGCAGCCATTGGAGCGCTATGCACTGGACGCCGCCATCCTGTTTTCCGACATTCTCACCATCCCGGATGCCATGGGCCTGGGCCTGGAATTTAATGTTGGCGAGGGCCCCACCTTCAGCAAACCCTTGCGCACACCGGGAGATGTGCGGGCACTGGGCGTGCTGGACCCGGCCGACTTGAGTTATGTAACGGACGCGGTAAGCCTGATTCGCCGTGAACTCCAAGGTAGAGTCCCTCTGATCGGCTTTTCCGGTAGCCCCTGGACCCTGGCCACCTACATGGTCGAAGGTGGCTCGAGCAAAGAATACGCCAAAGTGAAAGGCATGATGTTTGACGACCCCGACACCATGCATAAATTACTGGACACCCTTGCCGAATCGGTGACCGCGTATTTAAATGCCCAGATCGAAGCCGGAGCACAAGCTGTGATGATTTTCGATACCTGGGGCGGCGTGTTGACCCCACGGGACTATCGTGAGTTTTCTTTACAATACATGACTCAAATCGTAGACGGCCTGATTAAACACCACGATGGCCGCCCCGTTCCCTCCATCTTGTTCACCAAAGGCGGCGGAGCCTGGCTGGAAGACATGGCCATGAGCAAATGCAATGCATTGGGGGTAGACTGGACCCTGGATATTGGCGAAGCCAGAAAACGTGTAGGGCACCGGGTGGCTCTGCAGGGTAATATGGACCCGTGTATCTTGTACGCCTCGCCAGAGCGTATTCGTGAAGAAGTGGGCTCTATCCTAGCCAGCTTCGGCAACGGAGACGGTCATGTATTTAATCTGGGACACGGCATCCACCCGACAGTGGACCCGGAACACGTCTCCATGTTCATTAATTCCGTACACGAACTTAGCGGACAATATCACTCCAAATAACCTGGCTGGCGGTTTTAGGCCCGCAAGATTTCGCGGGCCTACCCTTGCTAGCATTGCGGCGCAGGTGGGTACTGAGCCGGATAGACCGAAGCCGCTCCACTATCCACAGCGGCCTGAGCCACAGCCGGTGGCACATAATCTTGCAGCCGGGCATCAAAAGGCTTTGGAATAATATAATCCGGCCCAAATTCCAACGCGTCCAATTGGTACGCCTGCAACACTTCCGCGGGCACAGGTTCATGAGCCAGTTTCGCCAGCGCTTTGACGGCAGCCACTTTCATGGCCTCATTGATGAGCCGGGCTCGTACATCCAGGGCTCCACGAAAGATAAACGGAAATCCTAAGACATTATTCACCTGATTAGGAAAATCACTGCGGCCGGTAGCAATAATCAAATCGTCCCGCGTGGCTTTGGCCAGATGATAGTCGATTTCAGGATCCGGGTTAGACAGTGCAAATACCACCGGCTTAGGCGCCATGGTGCCCAGCAGCTCCGCCGGCAATAGATTGGGACCGGACAACCCAAGAAATACGTCGGCGCCATCCATCACCTCCGCTAAGGTACGCAGAGGAGTATCAAGGGAAAATTCTTGCTTATATACATTCAGGTCCTGTCGATGACTATGCACCACCCCCTGCCGGTCCATCAGAAACAGATTTTCCTTACGTGCCCCCAAGGACAGCAACAGTCGCAAGGACGCAATACCTGCTGCCCCCGCACCCAGACAAACAATACGTGCATCTTGTAGTGTCTTACCTTGAATTTCCAGCGCATTGAGCATCCCGGCCGCTACAATAATCGCGGTGCCATGCTGATCATCGTGAAATACCGGAATATCCAGTTTTTCAACCAAAGCCGCTTCCACTTCAAAACACGCCGGGGCGGCGATGTCCTCCAGATTAATTCCACCGAAAGTTGGGGCGATATTGATCACTGTCTGGATAAGTTCCGCAGAACTTGCGGCCTGGACTTCAATGTCAAAAACATCGATATCGGCAAATTGTTTGAACAGCACAGCCTTACCTTCCATCACCGGTTTGCTGGCCAAAGGACCGGTATTACCCAAACCCAAAACCGCCGTGCCATCACTGATCACGGCCACGAGATTGCTTTTACCCGTGTATTTATAAACCAGCTCAGGGTGCTCAGCGATGGCGCGTACAGGTGCCGCCACACCCGGTGTGTAAGCCAAGGACAATTCCGCCTGAGTTTCACAAGGCTTGGTGGGCTGTACAGCGATTTTGCCGGGACGCCCTTTGGCGTGATAGTCCAACGCCTCCTGTTTTAGTTTTTCTTTCGCCTTGAGTTTTTCGTTCATAAAGTTAGTTCCTGTTGTTTTAACTGCAATTGTTAAACTGCAATCGTTTAGCTGCAAATCATTTTGTTATTTTGTGTTGTTGCCCTGCTCTGTTGGGTTGAACGATCACCGACGGGTGACGCAGCAACATAACCGACTGCGAACCCACGTGCCGCACCCAACCACTGACCTCCCAACGTGACCCAATCATTTTTTTAAGTTCCGCATCATTAAAATAGACCAAATCCCGACTTTGGATACGCAGCGAAAATTCCTTACTCATGGGCAGCCACAGAGAGTTTTGGGTTCGGGTAATGCGGCCGACACGACCGACAACCCGCATAAATCCGGCTTGTTCAGCCGCCAGAGTTTGCGCCTCAATGGCACCGTAAACGGGTAAAGCCCAAACACCCAGACCGGCTTGCCGCGCCAAACGCTGCGCACGGACATAGCAATCGTTAAATGTCAAATTGGGAGGTGAACTGATATGAAACGCCAAGCCCGCTTGCAATAGTAACTGCTGCACATTGCTTCCGTCCAACAAGGCCATGTGAGCCAAGCGACGCCCATAATGATCCCGAGATTTTTGTCCGGAAAGAAGCTGCACAAGCTGTGGTAGCTGTAATAGATCTTGCAAAAACTCTTTGGCTTCACGCGCCAATTCTTGATCCGGTTGACCATCATGGCCTAACTCCGGACTGTTTACACCGATCAGGCGCACCGAAGCGCCACCCTGCAAGCGCACCGTATCGCCATCCAGAACCTGGATCACCGTCTCAGTAGCAGTTTCACCGGAAAAATGACAGTCTTTGGCCCGGTCTTGCACCATGGCCGCGGATGCGTCAACTCCCCATACTTGGACCCACAACAGGCAATAAAAAAGGCGCCTGAAAAAGGCGCCTCTTGGTAACCGTACAACATACCTTGCTAACCCAGCTGTACCGCAATGACCTGAGCCGTATCCAGTGCTCCCCAAGGCTAAAACGCGGCCCCGGGTTTTGTCCGTGCTTCTCGCTGTACTGTTGCTCGTCGTACTATTTACCGTATTTCTGCCGAAATTTATCCACCCGACCACCGGAATCGACGATTTTCTGTTTGCCGGTATAAAACGGGTGACATTCGGAACAAACGTCAATATGCAGATCCTTACCCAGGGTAGAACGGGTTTCAAATGTGTTACCACAACTGCATGTGACCTGGATGGCGTTGTAATCTGGGTGTAATTCCGCTTTCATGCTCTATAACCTTTAAATAAAAGTCTGATAATTCTTGCCTTGCCGCTTGCTGTGCTCGCACCGGCAGCGAAAGACCGGTAATTCTATTGGATTTACCGGGCAAGAACAAGAACTATTCGCATGAAATTTAGGAAGAATACCGCATTCGAGTACCGTGATTCAGGGACATTTCAATTTCCGCCGGACTCAATTCCTGGGGGAAATAAACGCCGGAAATTTTCGCGCCGTTGAGACTGCACTCCTGCATGCGGCTTTCGGAAAAATTAATCCCCCGTAAATCCGCTTGACGGAAATAACTTCCTGTAAAATCAATACCGTGAGCGTTCAGGCCACGCAAATCCAACCCTCGAAAATCGCAATGGGTCAGGTCACAGGTTTCACCACCAGCGCGTCGAGCATTGAATTCCTGCACTTTTTCCTCGCGCAGCAATTGATACATATCATTATGTTTGATTTCGGGTAAGGACATTTTTAACTCCTTGTGTGCTAAGGGCAAAGCCAAGCCACTGTTTACACTTAACATTACTTAACAGTCGGCTTTTCCTTTCAAAGATCGACTCCAGCCTGTCGACTCTTTAGCCCGAAGGAGTGAAATTATTGTTACAGTTTTACCCAAGCACTCATAGAGGGCTATCCACATCCACAAACTCATGAATAAGTCCGAATTTATCCGCCAAATGCTTACCCAGGGCCTGCACCCCATAGCGCTCTGTGGCATGGTGACCGGCAGCGTAGAAGTGGATCCCGCTTTCCCTGGCTAAATGCACGGTTTTCTCTGAGGCTTCACCGGTAATAAAAGCGTCCACTCCCATTTGAATAGCAGTTTCCACATAATGCTCCGCCGCACCGGTGCACCAGGCTACGCTTTCCAATTCGGTGGCCGCTCCGGGAATGTGCAAGGGCATCCGTCCCAAACGCTCACTTATATGCTGAGCAAAGGCTTCCGGGACCAAAGGTGCAGCCACTTCACCGTACATGGCGATTTCAGGCCCACCCTGATGGCCGTATTCTCCCTCGATTTGCAAATCCAACACTTCCGCCAATTGAGTGTTATTACCCATACTGGGATGCGCATCCAGAGGTAAATGATAAGCAATGAGACTGATATCCTCGATTAACAAACGCTGTAAGCGTCGGTGTTTGATACCGGTGATACAGGGATTATCCCCCTTCCAAAACATACCATGATGCACCAATATGGCATCAGCCTCCATATCAGCCGCCACGTCTATCAGCGTTTGATTTGCCGTGACCCCGGTAACCAGTTTTTGGATAGAAGATTTACCTTCAACTTGCAAACCATTAGGACAGTAATCCTTAAATTGGTCAATTCGCAGCAACTCATCGGTATAAAAAAGCAATTCATACAAATCAATCATTATTATCGTTCCTATATCTAGGGCTTTTGCCACGGACGATGCACAGGAGTACAAGTATCGCGAAAGGCAGGCAGCCGAAAGCGATTGGCATTATACCTCAAAGACCGTGGATGCCTATGAATGAAGTGCAACAATGTACAAAAATCGCTCTATGCAGGAAGCCGAAAGCGATTGGTATTATGCCTCGAAGGCCACGGACGATGCTCATGGACGAGCTCGTGTCGCGTCAGGCAGGGATACCGATAGCGACTGGCCGAGAGAGGCTTTTGCCACGGACGATGTACAGGAGTACAAGTATCGCGAAAGGCAGGAAGCCGAAAGCGATTGGCATTATGCCTCGAAGGCCACGGATGGCCGAGAGAGGCCACACGTGCTAAGATTTTACCCCATGAGAAACTCCACCCCGCTAAATTTTATCGTTAAAGCTTCCATCCTGGGACTCGTCGTTGCTTTCCTCATTATTATTTTCCGCCCCGATATGTTCAGCAAAAGCCAAACAGTAGTGGAAATTAATGAAATCAGTGATGCGCAACGGTTTAACCTTTCCAGCTCACCGCTTTCGGGCCCGGTATCCTACGCCAGTGCGGTGGAAATTGCGGCACCGGCAGTCGTCAACATTTATACCACCAAAATTGTTACTGAACGGGCCAATCCGCTATACAACGATCCCCTGTTCAGGTATTTCTTTGGCGAGCGTCTTGCCCCAAGAAAACGCATGGAAAGCAGCCTGGGGTCCGGCGTCATTGCCAGCGCAGATGGTTATGTACTCACCAATTTCCATGTCATTGACGGCGCCGATGAAATTCAGGTGGCTTTACGGGATGGGCGCAGTGCCGAAGCCAAACAGGTTGGCGCCGATCCCGAGTCGGATCTGGCCGTGCTAAAAATCAATCTGGACAAACTACCCAGTATTACCTTTGCCAGCAGTAAAGATTTACGAGTCGGCGATGTTGTGCTGGCCATCGGTAACCCTTTTGGTGTAGGTCAAACCGTCACCATGGGCATTGTCAGCGCCACCGGCCGGGACCGACTGGGCATTAACACCTTTGAGAACTTTATCCAAACCGACGCCGCCATCAACCCGGGCAACTCCGGCGGCGCTTTGATCAACCCCTTTGGTCATTTAGTGGGGATCAACACCGCCATTTTCTCCAAATCCGGCGGCTCTCAGGGCATTGGCTTTGCCATTCCGGTGACTTCCGCCGTGGATGTGATGCAACAAATCATTGAAACCGGCCACGTCAGCCGCGGCTGGCTTGGCATCGAAGTGCAGGACATCACCCCAGCCCTAGCTGAATCCTTCGGGTTAAGCAGCACCGCAGGTGTTATTATCGCAGGCATACTACGCAATGGGCCTGCCGCTGCCGCGGGACTAAAACCGGGAGATATTATTCTGGAAATTAATCGCCAAGCAGTTCGTGACAGCCGAGATGTGATGAACTCCATTGCCAAACAGCCCCCCAAAAGCAAGGTTCGCGTGGATATATTGCGCTTAAAAGAAAAAATGAGCCTGGAAGCTGAAGTGGGCGAGCGTCCACCGCTGCAACAACGACGTGAACACCGAGGTTAAACTCTAAATAAAAAAACCCGTGGCAGGCGCCACGGGTATCCCTGAATGTCTAAATAAAGCAGGAACAAAATCGGCCTATTAAGCGGCTTTTACATCACCGCCATTGCGGGGCAGTCCGGCGACTATCTGTTGAACGTCACCCAAACGAATCACTTCGGCGCCACCTTGACTCACCAACTTAGGAGTAACGCTGGGCTGAGTGCCTGTTTCAAACAAAGCGTACAAAGGATCCCACAGCAAGATGGCACTGGATATCAGGGTTGCACCCACCAAAGCCAACCACGGATAACTTATCGAACTTAGACTCATCACGACTAAGATTAAGACTGATCCCAGCACATAACGAAATGCCGCATCAATAAATCCCATATTCCGACCCCAAAATTTCACAGCCTGATACTTATGTCCAACACTTTGAATGCGCAACAAAGCATATATCGGACACCAGCGGCTGATTGCAGTAAACATGACAGGAATTGCCAATAAGGCTGTCAATGCAGCAACATCTGCATCAACGCTCTGATTACTCAAAGGTACTGCAATTAATCCCAATCCAAGCGCAAAGCGAATGGATTGATCCATAGAACCGACATTAGTTTTAGTATCAAAAATTACAGTTTGTGTGTTCATACAAACACGGACTCCATAAATAGTAGATGTGTAAACGGTGGGCGGGGCTTATAGACGAACCGACAGGAAAACCGCTTTGGGCTGTCCCACTTCTACCCGACCGGGTAGATGAAGCATATTATAGAGCTCGCAATTAAACTGTACAATGAATCTTTTTGATCGTATTAATCGAAAACTTAGCTATCGAAGCCAAAATTAACTTACCGAACCCCCTGTGGTGACACTACTCCTCTCCAAGTAACCGTCTCTCGTAAAAAAGAAACTCCCGCAGGCCTATTTTGAAATCCCCTATAAGGATCAAACAAATGAAGCGCCGTTTCTGCCTCAACATAACTCTCATTTACATATACCCGAGTCAACAGCTGAACCAATTCAGTATCACTTAACCGTAAATCCTCTACCGAACCCACCCGAAATTCCATACCGACTCCTTTCATGGCTTCTATCGCTTCAAAAAGTGAAACATCGACACCCTTAACAATCACTTTTTTAAATCGTTTCAATCCAAAAAAGCGTCTGGCTTTATTCATGATTTTGCGAGTATTTTATTCCCACCTCGACTTTGTCGGACCAACACAGGAGATAGCACAAATGAACACGGCCAAGGCTTTTATCGGCATTGCACTCACCACATTACTGTTTAGTGCCTGCGGCACCACTACCAACACCAGCTCGGTACAAAGCGAACCGGATACACAGACACAAGTTGGCAGCATGATCGCACAAGCCGAAGCAGCCTTTAAAGCAGTTGATCAATTAGGGGGCGCCTGGGTCAATACCGAAGACATGATAGTGGAAGCAAAAACCAAAGCCTCCAAAAACGAAATAGACGCAGCACTAAAACTCGCCAAAGAAGCGTATGATGAAGCCGTCCTGGCTAAAGCTCAATTTGACAGCCAAAAGAGCGCCGGACCCACTTTATTCTAAAACTTCTGCTGAGGCGTAGCGCATTCTGCGCTACGCCTTTCCGACACCCACCCGATCTTCATCTATACCTAACACCCAAATCCATCCGCTTGTTTGTTCAAAAGGGCTGAGATAATATGGTCCTGAATCTTGCCTGAAATTCTCGACTGGTTTGTTTCGGCTAAACCCGTTTTTAACCAAAAATACGTGTACCTGACGATGTATCGCGCCATTTGTTTTGACTTATTTAACACGCTGGTTAGCGTGGGCAGCGTACCACTGAGCGTGGGCCGTACGACGGCAGATGTCCTGGGCGTGGATGCACGCGCTTGGAACCACGCCTGCTTCAGTGAACATCACGAGATTTGCTCACCCACAAATCATGTAGACGTTATACGCACCCTGGCACACCAATTGGACCCGGAAATCCCCTTGGGTGTGATCGAAGACGCAACACGCCAGCGTCAGGCACGTTTTGACTATGCCTTAACCCACCATGTACACCCTGCTGTTGTTAATACCTTGGAACAGTTGCGCCACCGAGGCTATGGGCTGGCGCTGATTTCCAATGCCTCAACAGCTGAAGTCAGCGCCTGGCCGGATTCCCCGCTGCGCCCTTTATTTGACTTATCAATCTTTAGCTGTGATGTGGGGCTGAAAAAACCGGACCCGCAGATTTATCACCACACAGCAAAACAACTGGGAGTGAGCACCCAAGCGTGCTTATTTGTTGGTGACGGTGGCAGTAATGAACACCAGGGCGCTCATCACAGCGGCATGGCTCCCGTATGGTTAACGCAACACCTGAATACGAACACCATCAACCGACGCCAGGGGGAACTGAAGAACTATATTCTGGCTCAGTTCTCCCATCTGGAAGACATTCGCCATTGGCTACCGGGTATGTAATCGGAGATACAACATTGGAACAACGCAGGAACCCTGTATTGGAGTTCGACATATCATGCCTGAGCACCCTGCTTTAACGGTAACTGAATATGGAAGGTTGTACCAACTGTGACATCCGATGTCACAGCGATTTGCCCCTGGTGCTGCTCAGTAATGATAAAATAGGCAAACGATAGGCGCTTGCCGGCATCATAACTTACGTCGGGACTGTCTTTTCTAACAAAGGGCTCAAACAAGTACATTTGTTCATCGCTGGATAACCCAACCCCGTTATGTTGTATTCTTATCCAGAAATGGTCGTAACTGACAATCATTTGAATCTTGATAGCGGCTTCATGAGCGGGGTCATCCACCCGCCCCAGCGCATCGTAAGAATGACGAAACAGACTCAATAAAGCTTGCTGAAATTCAGTCACATAACAAGGTATCATGGGCAAGTGTTTTTCAAAGTCCTTTTCTATCTTGATATCCAAAAACTTCAATCCGGTGGCCGCAGACAGCACATCACCCGCCAACTCCAAGGTATGCTCCATAATGTCCACCATATTGGCCGACTTTATTCGGTCACTGCGACCACGAGCAAAATTGTGTAAGTTTTTTACAATGGATGCCATTTTTTCACCAGTGGCATTGGCGTGACTTAATAAACTGGTGAGCCGCGCCGGCATACCGGTACTGGTGGCTTCGTCCACATATTGACTACTATTGGCAAGCAAATGTTGAAAAGTTCGCAAGTCGAACAAAATGGACTCCAGCGGTGTATTGATGTCATGCGCCATGGACGATGCGAGTTCACTCATTGAGGAAATCTTATCGTTTTGGATCAACATATTTTCCGCCATCATTTTTTTGGTGACGTCATCAATTAGAATAACCGCACCGGGCTCAACATGGTCCTCAAGTGGATAAATAGTAATATCATAACTGTATTGACCGTGCTGGATGTGTTTAATGGTGATGGTCTCTTCGTTCTTAATAGCCTCATTCACCTGGTCCGGAGACACGGTAATGGATGGGTATGCTTCCCAAAGGTTCTGCTCCAACACCGAAGCAGCCTCTAAACCGGAAATAGTCTCTGCGCGTCTGTTCCATTGAGTGATTCTTCCTTCGGCGTTGACACCTACCAACATCAGCGGCATGGATTCTAAAATATTTTTGATAAAAGATTCCGAAGCATGCAGTTTTGACGCTGTGTCTTGCAGTGTCGCTGTGCGCTCCAAAACCCGTAACTCCAGCTCACCCCGTATCTGTTCCAGCGCCAAATTGGATTTACGTAATTTCTTGCGGGTTAAAAACAGAGTAATGACCGCCGCTGACAGCAACAGTATCAGGATACTGCCTGACCAGTTGGCCACATGTTGCCAGTTGGTGGAGCCGTCCGGGTTTTTAAATTGCATCCTCACCCTGAAAGCCGCAGCGAATACGGGCTGGCATTGCAGGAATACGATTATTGAAAGCAGATATTTCATCATGTCAATACTGGTCAACTCACTCTAAAAGCAGAAAATTCGAGCTTACTCAAAACCCCTTAACTGCAAAGCCTTTATGTGATCAAAGGCTGTAGCGATAAGCCCTACCCCCTCCAACCCGTTCATTTGGATGCATTTTTTGCTCCAGGTTAGAACTCTGGCTTGAAACTCCTCCCGCGCAGCCGCAAAACCACTTCGCTCTAATTATAAATTCAAAATCAGTGATTTATAAACACAACACCTTACCACCTATGACCGACGGGGAAGCGCTTTGGTTCCGGCGTGGACCACTCGGTAGCGTGTACAAAATTTAAACTGTTTTGCGTCGGAACAACTTCGGTATTAACAGGCCGATCCCAATCACTAGAAAAATTCCGAATTTTTTAAAGAACATCAAAGCGGCGGCCAACAATCCGGTTTTGACCAACATATTACCCGCCACCAATGCACCAATACCGTAAGCCGCCACCTTATCGAGTTCGGGGTTAAATTCCTCATAACGTTGCCCCGGCTTGAAATCGGCCATAGCCAAGACCGTATCCAGTTGCTTGTCGATGACGGCTTTTTGATCCATGCCGGCAATGAAATTGAGCACCAACACGCCCTTACGACCCAGGATACGTATATTGTAGTTGAGAGTATTTACGGCTTGAGAACCAAACTTGAGTTCTTTGGCCCAAAACAATTTATGCTCTGCTTTATCGTAAAAGGGGCTGGCGGCCCACCCCACCAACTCCAGGGAATCATAACCTTGATTGATTCGTTCACGACTGGCCCGTTCCGCATCGTCTTGCATTTGGGCTAACAATTCATCGTAGTCCAATTTATCCGCATCCTCATCAGAGACATAACCGTCTTCCTCATACTCTATGGTAACGGCCCAAGCACCGTTATCAAAAGGCGTCACCATAGAAGGAAACAACATTCCCAGTGTTTTGGAACCGGGAGGATTACCCCATACCTCGACCAGAACCTTTTCGGCATCGCTTGGATTCAAATAGTAAAAAGTATCGGGCACTTTCAAAGTGGCCACACCATTGGGCAACTCAACCACACCGGTTTTCCGATCCAAAGAATCCCAAACCGATTTTGCCCACAAAACCACTTTTTCTTCTTCGCTCACATCAGAATTACCCGTATCACTTGGAGATAGGTTTTCTGCACACAATCCCATCGGGGCAAACAACAGGAGCAATAGGAGCCATTTATCCATGAATCTCTCCAAAAATGATGCTGCAATAACACAGCGTTTATCTATACTATCCAAGGCAATGTCGCACATTCTACGCTAACTCCTCTTGCCAGTCAGTACCGTCTAACCTTAAACTGCATAAGCAATCTTTCCTCAAAAAATAGTGGACAAAGACATAGAACATTCCTCAAGAATTCGCAAAAACTGTCCTAACTGCCAGAAAGAGTTTTTTTGTGGCGAACGACACATCGAATCCTGTGCCTGTCAAATAGTGAAGTTAAGCGAAACCCAGCGCAACGCATTATCGAAACAGTTCAGCGGCTGCCTGTGCCCGGCATGTTTGTTGCGCCTTAAAGAAAAACTTAAAATGTAGGAAACTCAGGTTATTTCCAACAAGGTCATGACCTATGGTTCCTTATGCTTAAACTTTCCCTGCCTTTTGTCGATATTGCCGTACCCTCGCCATGAATTGCTGAACCTGAGTTTCATCATAGCGTTTAATAGAGGCATGCCCCCATACCACACCGGGCCAGGCAGGATCCTCAGGATGCCTGCCAACGATATGGACGTGTAATTGCGGGACCAAATTACCAATAGCGGCAATGTTCAGCTTATGCATTTGCATTGAATCTTGCAAAAAATGCGACAAGGTATTTATTTCTTCCCACAAGTGTGTTTGCATTTTTTGCTCCAATTGATACAGCTCGGTTTTATCGGTCTTTGGCACCAAAATAAACCAGGGATAATGGGCATTATTCATTAGCAATAGCAGGCTCTCGCTTGACTCCTCAAGCAAATAGCAATCTTGCTGTAACCGTGAGTGTAATTTAAATTCAAGCAATGGCTACCTCCTGTTTACGCCTCATTGGCTTTTCATAACGATCCTGCTACGGGCTTGCAGCAGGACGTCGCGCGATAAAGATAAGGGCCAATCCTCCCAGCAACAAAACCGCCGACTGGACTAAACGCGATGACAAACTTTCAGATAAAAACAATACCCCCCCGGATGCCGCGAGTATGGGTACCATTAATTGACTGACTGCAGCCTGGGTACTGCTTAGAAACGGCAGTACCTTATACCAAATGGCATAACCTACACCCGATGCCAGCGCACCCGACGCCAACGCAATCAGAAAGCCGGTTTGATTAATGGACAGCCCGCCGAAAACAAAACCCAAGCCTGTAATCACCACAACTAAAGGAATTGCCGCGATGAAATTGCATGTCGTCTCCGCGAAAGGCTCACGACTGTTGCGGCCCATAGCAGTATAAATCCCCCAGGCAATCCCTGATATCGTCATCAGGGTAAAGCCGGAAACTGAAGGCGTGTGTAAATCCGGTAGCACCAAATACACAAATCCAAACAAAGCCAGACTGGCTCCCAACCATTCCTGGCCGTTAAGCAGTTCCCCCTCCCATATGGATTTCACCAACATGGTAATCTGAACCGAACCAAACAGTATTAAAGCCCCGGTTGCCGTATCCAAACTCAAGTAGGCAAAGGAAAAACTCAAAGCATAAAAAAACAGCAAGGCCGCTGCAAGCCACCCCCGGCGTGAAGGGCGCCGGAGACTGCCGCCACCGAGACGCAACAACAACCCCAAAGTTACAGCGCCGGATACCAAACGTATTACGGTAAAACTCAGCGCATCGGTATGGTGCTGTTCCAGGGCCAAACGACACAAAACCGAATTGGCCGCAAATGCCACCAGTGCCAGCGCGGTATAACTTAAGGTTTTCCCCAGAGCTACCGGATTCACGTGAGGGCAATGGCCGTGAAGAAAGTTTCCGCGAGCCTAGACCGCATCAACACTTTGATCCAGCAAATCACAAAGCCGGTATAACAGACCAAAATACACTTGAGCCTCTCCCTGCAAGGTGGGGTTAAACTGACGCATTTGTTCAATGCAGTGCTGTAAGGTTGCACGCATGTTCCGGCTCAAACCACCGCGGCGCAAATACTGCTGTATGCATTCCTCCGCCTGCCGCCGTGTTTGCTCTATGTTTTGCGGCAGCAAAACCGGTTTTGTTGTTGAGTTTAGTGTTTGCCACAGTTGTTCAATTGCGGTCATAGTTTCTCATTTCCAATAACTTTAACTTAGTCGTCCCGTAAACCTTTTGCAATTTTACGCTCACACATTCAACGCTAGGGATACGGCACTACATTTTCCTGCTCATTGGCATCATTGCGCGCCACCACCGCCCGTGCAGCCTGGGTTAAGCTTAAATTAAAGGGCTGATGCGGCACTCCCGGCGGAATAAACAAAAACTCCCCCGGTTTGCTCACGACACGTCGGCTCAGCCCGGGTCCATAGCGAGTTTCCACCTCACCCTCCAAAACGTAAATTGCAGTTTCGAAATCACGGTGTGAATGTGGTTGCGCCGACGCACCCGGAGGTATGACCACCAGATGCATGGACAAGCCTCGGCTACCGGCTGTAGTAGCGGATACCCCAACAAAATAAGGTAGTTTTTGTGCCGTCAATATTTCCTTTTCCGGGCGCACACAAACTAACTCCCTATTCTCTTCATCACTTGTCAAAACCCGGCCCTTCCATTACATTGTTTTTAAACTAGACGCCTTAAGTATAGGCTACAATATAGTCCACTAACATAATACGAAGTACAGCAATAGCTATAGGCACTGGTTTATTAGCCACCACCACTAAGAGAAGGCAAACAAATCCGATGACCCCCAGACTTTCCAACCTATCTTCAAAACTGAAACTGCGGAACGCCCAACTCAGTGATGTGGAGCAAATTGCAGACCTGTCCGAACGAGTCTACGCCGGTACCGGCATGCACGGTTACCCCGAAGGGGCCCTGACGGGGCAAATCAATAACTTTGCTCAAGGACAATTTATCATCAGCGTAGACGATAAAGTGGTGGCTTACTGCGCCACTTTTCGCATTGGGGAAAATGTCGGACTTAAACCCCATCACTGGGCGGAAATCACCGGCAATGGCTATGCGTCACGGCACGACCCTAATGGTGATTGGCTCTATGGAATGGAAGTGTGCGTAGACCCGGAATATCGCGGTTACCGACTGGGCCAACGCTTATACAATGAACGCAAGAAATTGTGCCAATCCCTGGGACTAAAAGGTATTGTTTTTGCCGGACGTCTGCCCACCCTGGCAAGGCGCCTTAAGAAATACGGCAGCGTAGACAGCTACATTGAAGCCATAAAAAACAAAAAAGCCCGTGATCCGGTATTGTCATTCCAGTTGCACAATGGTTTTGAGATTATCGGAATTATCAATAACTACCTGGCGGCGGACGTGGAATCCAAGGGCTATGGCGTTCATTTGGTCTGGCGTAACCCCAAAGTCCCCGACACCCTATCCCATGCCAACAACAAAAACTATGGCGGCCGTTTACCGGACACCATACGAGTAGGAACGGTTCAATACAAACAACGCCGGGTACGTTCCTTCGAGGAATTCATGGAAATTGCTGCGTATTTTGTCGATGTGGTAGCGGATTATAAAGGCGACTTTGTGGTCTTCCCGGAATTATTTACCCTGCAATTGCTTTCTATCGAAAGTCAGGAACTGTCACCGTCGGAGTCCATCGAAGCGTTAACCAAGTATACACCCCGTTTCAAAGAAGCCATGCGGGATATGGCGCTGCGCTACAATATAAATATCATTGGCGGTTCTCACCCCACCCGCATGGACAATGGCCGAGTGGAAAATATTTCTTACATTTTTTTGCGTGACGGATCCATTCACGAACAAGCCAAGATTCACCCCACACCCAACGAAGTTTACTGGTGGAATATTGAGGGCGGCCATACACTCAAAGCCATTCAAACCGATTGCGGCCCCATCGGGGTTTTGATCTGTTACGACTCAGAATTTCCCGAGCTGGCACGCCATCTTACCGACCAAGGGATACAGATTTTGTTTGTACCCTTTTGCACTGATGAGCGCCAAAGCTATTTGCGGGTACGCTATTGCTGTCAAGCCAGAGCGGTTGAAAACCAACTCTATGTGGTGATGTCAGGCAATGTGGGCAATCTGCCTAATGTGGCTAATATGGATATTCAATATGCCCAAAGCTGTATTCTTACTCCTTGTGATTTCCCTTTTGCCCGCGATGGTATAGCCGCAGACACTACGCCGAATGTGGAGACAGTAGCCATCGCCGACCTGCGACCCGACACCCTGACCAGCGCCCGAAACAGCGGCACGGTGAAAAATCTGCGCGATCGGCGCCATGACTTGTATCAGATACAGTGGCGCGGTAAATGAGCAACAGCGCCACTGGCACAATTGAAGACTGGACTAGGGCAAAGTATTCAACGCACCTTTCTTTCAACAAGAACCGGTACCGGCTAACCAATGATTACCCGATACACCATAACAACCTGCGGGATGGAATCTTCGCTGGTCATTCGAGTGCCTAGTTGACAAGCCATGGGCAACTGGGCAGTATGCTCAAGCATATTTCTAAACCAAATCTGCATCTATCTTAAGGAAAACGCCATGCCGGAAGATTTACCCAAAGCCGTCCTCATCTTATTATGGTTATTAAGCGGCTTTATTGTGTTTGGCTATTTGTTAATGGAATTTGGCTGGCTTATCAGTATGGGTTTTGCTGTGGTGTATAATATTCTTCCCGGGTTTTGGCTGTATAAAAAATCCCAATCAACCCCGGAGTAGCTACCTCAGTTGAATCCAATCCGCCTCGGGACGCAACATCTTTTGAGCCAAATCCGCCTGAAGCAGGTAGATACCGTGGGCCCCCACACGCTTACCCGGACCAAAGCTCAAGGGTGGCAACATCCCGGTTTTAAACTCCCCCATATGCTCCAGAGCATCTATAAAAGATTCCCGCCCAACTCGTTTACCGCTGCGCTTTAACGCTTCCACCGTCAAAGCACAAGCGGCATAGGCGCGTATTTTTGCATTGAGATGGTTACGGTTGAGTTTATGACGCTGGTAAAATCCGGCGAATACCTGCGTGTTTTCCGGATCATGCCCACTGATAAGAAAGGGATATGCCAGATGGATCTTGGCATCAAACCCCAGCGGTGCCGCCAGCACCGATGCACCAACCGTAGCTCCAGGCACATACATATGGGGAAACCAGGCCAATTTTTCCGCACTTTGCAGAAATTGACGCAAGTGCGGCTCCGCGCCCAAAAACACCACAGCAGAAATACGGCCTTGCTGTAAAGTTTTGGCCGCGCCGTCGGGCATAGGGCTCGCAGGATCATATGGCAACTGCAACGATGCAGCCCCTGCCGGCGCTAAAGCTTGTTGTAAATTCGGCTGCGGTGTTTTTGTTTGCGCAAACATCACCGCAACGGCCTTCGCTCCAAAGCGTTTTTGCGCTTGCGATACCAACGCTCGACTTTGTGTGCTCATACCGCCGAAAAGATAAAAGGTGTGACGCCGACCACTGATTTGCGGCTTATTGGTATAGGGGGCAATCACCGGTGTGGCGTAGGACTCCGCTAACAGGGACAACTCCTCGTCCACTGTCGCAGAAAACGGATTGAGCAGGGCGAACACCTGTTCCGAACTCAACATTTGCTCTACCTTGGTTAACACATCCTGTTGCGAATCCGCATAAGCAATTCGCAGCACCAGTTTGCGACCAAACAGGCCGCCGTTTTTGTTTACATCCGCCACATAAGCACGCAACACAGATTCTATCGCCTCTGCCAAAGCGCTCACACCCGGTCCCTTTGGCAACACAGTCCCCAGTGTAATATTGTCGCGGCTCACTCCCGGATCCGATTCATCCTGAATACGCTTTAGATAGGCCAACAGGGCGTCCGCATCATTCTTTTGCAGACCATAGCGCGGCATGGTGCTATCCAGACGGTTACCACCCGGATCAAGTCCGCGGGTCACTGCTCTAAAGAAAAACTCACTGGTGTATTGTGGAAAACGTCGACCCGATGCCGACTGGCCACCATAGGATTTGCTGAGATTGGCCCACTGTATATTGGCAGGAATCACCCCACCTTCCGGGCGACCCAGTCCATCACGCCCGTGGCAACTGTTGCAAGGCATGGTCGATGCGGGCAGTGATACAGAGGTCGCACCCACTTTAGCACTGATGTCATTGCCAAAGGGACTGGTGCCTTTGGTATAAATTTGTTTGCCCTGCGCCTCCAGCACACTCAATTCTAAAGCGGCGCAAGGATGCAACACGGCCAGAGCACCCCAAGTACCCAGAAAAATAACGCATTGAGCCAGTTGCTTTGACATTAAACCACCATGCGAAGGAAACTTAACCTTCGCGGAGTAGATTCCGAAGCTTCATGGCAATGGTGGGAACCGGCGTATTGGGAATGATTTTGGACCAATGTCGGGTTCGAGTATTCCCCGCCAGCAACAGCGGATTGTGCGCTTCGATGTCGTCAGGATATAAGCCAAACTTGGAAACCACTTGTTTCACCATCTCCGCATTCCCGGTTAAGAATGTCCAACCGGGATGATCTGCTTGGTGTTTTTTTGCAAATTGCTGCAACGCCTCCGGTGTGTCACGGCCGGGATCGTTACTGATGGACACAAAAAAGACTTCCTTACCAAACAAAGGTCCCAACTGGGCTTTGACTTTGGACAGGTGCTGGGTCACCAACGGGCAAGCATCTTTGCAACGGGTGTACATCACATTGAGCAGAACCACTTTACCGTGCAACATATCACTGTAGAATTTCACCCGCTCGCCGGTATGGGTAGTTAAAGTCATATCGGTAAAATAGCTGCGGGCGCGCTCCACTTCCGCTGCCGGCGGTATTACCTTTTGAACTTGAATGCGATTAGCTTCTTGCAATGATTGGGCGGAAAACTCACTGATAGGAGCCGCCGGCGCAGCCTGATGCTTTTCGCCTTCGTGAGCACTTAAAGTCGGAACCACCGACAAAACCAGCAACAATGCAGATGTATAAATTCGTGTCTGTGTCATGCTAACAACCTTTTTTACCACTCTATTTTTACATACCGACCTTATTGGCACTCTTTGGGCTCACTCGTGTCGGTGACTCAATTTACGCTTGGCGTTCAATCGATTGACGGCGGCAACAATTTCATCGGGGTTAGGAAAACCAAAAAACCGTTGCCATTGCCCTGATACCGGGTCGCCTACAATAACCATGGAGGGATGATCCTGAAAATTCGGGGTGTAGGCACCCAAACTTATTAACACCCTATCAACATTATTTTTGTCGCCGGTGAGCCAGGTCCACCCTGACCCCGCGCTGAGTTTTTTACTATAAGCCGCCAGGCGTTGCGGCGTATCTCGAATCGGGTCCACCGTCAGTGAAATCAACGACACGTCCTGCCCCACCCGTGATGCCAGTTTATCCTGCACCTGGATCATAATAGCGGATAGAACCGGGCACACGGTGGTGCACGTGGTATAAACAAAATCCATGACCACCAAACGATCCGCCAACACCTCCTGCGGGAACATGACACTTTGGTTTTCCTGGGTCAGCAGCTGGGTAACCGGAAGCTCGATAGACTCCCCCATCAACGGCTCAGGTGTTTTTTGTAGCTGACTCTTATGGTGTTGATGGCTGTGATTTTCATGCGCCGCATGATCACCCTCAGCAGAAAATAGTGTCGTCGAGGGCAGCAAACTCACCGTCAAGAATATAAAACTCTGCCATTTCATAAAACGGTATAGACCTCGATTTGTGCTTGTCCGCGTAATCGCTGAATTTCCTTTTGCTCCTGCAAACGAAGATTTTGCGCACCGAGAAATGCACGAATTTGATCCGTCGCATCTGCTTCGCTGACTTTGGCCGCGTCTCGCGTCTCCTCCAGCTTAACAATGTGCAAGCCATAGCGCGTCTTCACTACATCGCTCACCTGCCCCGGTTTCAACGCAAATACAGCATCTTCGAATGGTTTCACCATTTGTCCGCGAGGGAAGTAGCCCAAATCACCACCTTGTGCAGCACTTTTATCCTGACTGTGCTCCCGCGCCAAAGCAGCAAAATCGGCACCCTTGCGGATTTTGTCAGCCAGTTCCGTCGCCTTGGCTTTTATTTGCTGCAATTGCTTTTCATCCATGGTTGCATTGGTTTGCAGCAATATATGTCGAGCCCTGACCAGGGGTGGCATATTAAATTTTTCCGGATTATCCACGTAAAACTGATGCACCTGCTCCTGAGTCGGTTCCTGAGCCTGTTGGCGAATGCGATCCAGATAACTTCGTGCCGTAACCATTCGTTTGACATGGTGAAAATAGCTTTCCTTGGTATAACCTTCTGCAGATATCTTACGGGCAAAATCATCATCGGACTTAAACTGCTGTCTTACTCGCGCCACCGCTGTTTCTACCTCCGAGTCGGTAACCACCGTATCGGTCTTGTTGGCCTCCTGCCACAGCAATTCAGCATCAATGAGCAAATCCAACACTTCTTTTTTAAACTCTTTAAGACGTTTTGGATAGCGAATCGAAGCGACGTTAATGTTATTGTCCCGCAAGTATTCCTCGAAACTACGCTCCAACAACGCCGCGCTAATAGCCACACCATTGACCTTAGCCGCGAGCCCCAGCGCGGAATCGGCAGATACGCTTGTTGACGCCAAAAGCGAGACCGCCAACCCTAGAGATACTAAGTTGCGGAAAATCTTCAAGGCCATCACCGACTCCCTGCGTCTGAACTTACTTGAGCCAAATGCGGTACCGTTACAGCCGATTGCTTACCCGCGGTTTTAGCCGGACGAGCAATCACTGAAAAATACGGGAGATCATTGTAATTGACATCACTGGAACGACTGGACACATGCATATAATACGCACCGGCGGTGCGAATGGGCAGCATCACCTCATAGACTCCATCACCCTTGTGTGTTGCAACCAACTCGACACGCTCAGAACCGGGAGCGCGGAACATGAGCACTGTCACATCCTTCAAACCGGATTTGGGTTTACCGGACTTGGCATCCTGCAAGCGGAAACGTAAGGGCAAAGTTTCGCCGGTTTGAACCGTTCGGCGGTTTGACAAAAACTCAATTCCCAAGGCCACTCGATGTTTTTCTATAGCCGGGTTTTCCACCACCTCGGCGGAAAAACAATGCAACACATTGGGTGTTTCCAATTGAAAGGCCACATCGTAGCGGCCGGATGCCGGCAGTTTAACCACTGTTTCATACAGACCCGGTTGTATCTCTTTCAAGCTTCGGTCGATCACCGTAACCGCTCGCGCTTGCGAACCACGCACCTTGTAGTTACTGGACGGCGCGTTCATGCCCTCCATATAGAAGTAAGTGGTATTGTCAGTAGGATTCACTACAAACAAAGCCGCTTCGGTAGTAGCTGCCATCATAGAATCCGCCAGAGGTAACCGCCCTGCCAAAGCCGGCGCTTTGGAACCGGCAGCGAAACCCTGGACAATGGGATGATCCCGGTCCGCTAAACTGCTTAGATTAATCATGGTTACCCGTTCACTTTCCAAAGCCCGCACATAGGCGAAGGCGCGACTGAACGTTACTTGATAGGGCTTACCCGGCACGTCCACATGATGTGCCGCTCGGGCATTGGCCGCATCAATAATGTGTAGTGTTTCCGCTGAAGGATTCACCACCATCGCCCAACGCCCGTCCTGAGAAAACTTAATCGGCCCCAGCCCCGGCTTCAGTTGGATGTGCTGTTTCATCTTCAGGGAGTTGGGATCGATCACCGCCACCTCTCCCGATTTGCCGTCGGAGACATACACCACATCAGCCAAAGAGGAGTAGGCCATGGCAATGGGTAAAGGACCGGTTTTTATGGTTTTAACCGTTTTCAGGGTCTGGCTGTCGATAACCGTTACTGAGCCGTTGTTGCGATTACTGACGAAAGCATAGCGGCTGTCCCCGGAAAAAACGATTTGATGGTGACCGCTGCCTGTATGCAGGGTTTTAACCGGTTTATTACTCTGTGTATCGATCACTGTGACGCCGCTGGTTTTGCCATCACCGTCATTTCCCACCCACAAATAGCGCTCGTCGGGTTGTAATATAACGCGGGTAGGATTCGAGCCGGCGTTGATATTGGTGCTCACTTTGAAATTGTCCGTGTCCACCAAAGCCACCATATCCGTACCGGGCATACTCACGTACAAACGTTTATCATCTTTGGATTTTACCCAATCCGAGGGCACGCCTTTCAAACGAATGCTGGTCAAGGTGCTGGTTTGTCCTACCATGGAAACCAAAGGGTCCACCACGGAAATGCTGGGTTCGGTATTCATCACCAACACAAAGTAACTGTTTAAATCCAACATGGGGCGAATGCCCACAACGCCCTTTAAATACAGCGCGATTTTTTCCTTGCAGGATTTTTGCTGGCCTTTCTTACCCTGTATGAGCTGACCCATATCCATCCACACGCCTGGGGTGACACCTTTCACCGGATCGCCGTTACTGCTACTACTTAAACGGAATCGCACCCGGGCGGACTCACCCTCCATAAGCCGGGTGTTGGCTTGTAACGGCTCCATTTCAAAATCGATATTGACGCCTTTCTTGGTAAACTGGTCTTTAACAGGACCGTTGTCAGATGCCAAGGACTGAGCAGAGATGGTCAGCACCACTGCCATACTCAGCAAGCCGGCAGCATGCGCAAACTTGGACATGATTTCCCCCCTTTCTATACTGCATATACTTCTTATTACTGCTGTACCACTGTATCAGACTATCGCACAAATTTGTATTAATTTTGTACAACACCCGAAACCGAAAAACAAAAGACGCAGTCCCAAAGGAACTGCGTCTTCCGTTGTACTTCAACCGAGTTTTTTCGGATTCATTTCAACTCAGTATGCTCTCGACAAACGTTGTTCTCACGCTCTACTTGACGCGGAGAATACCCCACAAGCCGGAGGCATTACCGGGAGCGGCAAAGTCACCAAACTTGTAATCACCCGGTTTGGCATTAGCGCCACCGGCACTGGGCAGGACCACATCAAAGTGCGTTCCAGGGGCAATACTTTCCTGAGCACCTTGATAGAACGCCTGCTTGTTGTCGCCAATGGCGGTTGATCCAACCTCGGTCGTGGAACAACGTCCGGGGATATTATCCTTGGTCCCGGCACAGACGTAGGGATCACGCTGCCACACATGGCCGTGCAGGTAGAACGTAGATCCTCGCGAAGTACCGTAAGCGTTGGTCACGCGAATACGGGTCGGTTGACCGGCATTGGCGACAAATACCGGAGTCACCGGATCACCACCCACTTTGGCGTTGGAGAACACGTCAAATTGGGTTTGTGCACCAAAGGTTCCCAAGGCCGTGGCGTTACCAAAATCCACGTTGGGCAAAATACCGAAGCGGAACCACAAAGGCTCAATGCCGTAGTTCATGGACATGGCACTGGCGTCCTGGCTGTCTTCCGGTATACCCATCCCTTCACCGTTGATGTGTTCCACCGGTGTACCGTCGGCATAGTAGTGGGTCAGCGCTTTGGAAATTACCAGGGAGAAGTCACGGTAACTATTATTTACCGTAGCGCCGGTGCGAGTGCATCGCGGTTCACCCGGTTGACCGCATGTAGCCAGATCCACGTCTTCCACCCAAGTAGCGCCTTGCGGCTCAACCACCGTGGTACCCACCAGGGCTTTTTGCCCTTGCTTAATGGGGTCGACCGGCTGGATATTAGCACCTCCAAACTCCACCGGTGTGGCATTCAAGGTAAATTGATTGCCATCGGCAGTGTGAGACAAATCCCCGGCATACCAGCGAATACGTTGGCTCACCTGACCCGGCGCCGTTAAGGAGTTGGGATTTTCACCCACTTGCACGCCGTTATGACGACTCACATCATAGGCCATCATTTGCGGATGCAGGCCGATATAGCCGGAAGCGCGAATCAAGTTGGTCTGGAAGGTGGTCGCCCCTAAAGGATTGAAGCGATCACGTTTCACCACACCCAACAAGCTGCTTAAGGTGGCCAGATCGGGAACCCCGGCATTGACCGGCGTACCACTGGCACGACCGGTGGCAAAATTAACCGCGCGAGTTAACGGCGGCAATTTATTGCGCAGGGTGATTTCAATACACTCACCGGCCGCTGCACGAATAACCAAAGGCTCGACCGGTTTACCAGCCGCCAGGCGTACCGGACAGTTGATCTGATTGGCATCCACCACGCGATTGTTGCCGTTGCCTGCGAGACAGTTGTTGTCGGTAGGATCAATGGGCACCAAATCACTGGAGTGGAAGTACAGGATCGCCGTCGGATCATGAATCGGTCCTTGACCCAAAGCACCCGCACGGTTGTTATACACCAAAGAGCCACCCGCCGGATCCAAAGGCACCGTACCGACGTGGTCTGTCGGCAGACCGGCGGCACTCAAAGGCGACGGATCAACGATATTGCCATTCACACCCACGTCAGGGTTATCCGGCAGCGCGGTGTTAGCCAGCAAGGCAGTGATATCAAAATTACGTACCGGCGCATTAATCGGGCAAGGCCCGTCAAAGTCGGCGGCATTGGCAATTTTGACCGGTGTAACCGTGGTGGGCAGTTGGACTAAAGCATCCTGAGCATTGTTGTAAGCGCGTAGGATACCCCACATACCACTCCACATACCGTCATGAGAGTAATCCATGCTGTAGGCGTAATCATTGCTGTTACCGCGATTACCCTGTACCGGTACCGGCGGGATAGCCAAGGTAAACTGCTCGGAAATGCCACCGGCCTGGGCGCCGCGCCAACCGGAGTTACCGGCACGACCGTGGCCGGAACCGGCCTGCAACCATTTCAAACCGTGAATGGTGGCATTGTGCTCTTCTTCATGAGCACCGGCCTGCATTTTCACTCGCACCACATCCCCGGTATAAGCACGAACCATGGGTGTGAAGGGATCACCCGGATTGACACCGGCCGCGTTAATGGGCGGTGGGAAACGGGTACCGTTAATGACCGTGTTGGCATCGGGTTGCACGTTCAGCTGCGGAATCACGCGATCGGTACGGGACAACATAGCCAGAGCCAGATCACCTTCAGGACCATCCGCCTGCATTCCGGGCTTGCCATCCGGACCGATCTTGTTGGGATCGTAAACACGCAAACCCAAAGGCTCGTTACGATAGTTCACCACCATCATACCCGGGTCTTGAACGTCGATAGCCTGCGGACAAGGACGGACCGGGCATCCGGGCGCATCGGGATGACCACCGGCCGCTTCCAATACCAAATCCGGCATTACCGGGAAGTGCTGTACCCGCGCCGGAGGATTGATGGCAAAACGGAAGGCATTAATCGGATTGTTATCAAAGTCCGGATTACCCAAGTTAGCCACTTTTACACCGGCTCCGGGACCCACACCGGGTAATTGCTCACCCAGTTGGCCTGCACCCACATAGACACCCGCTTCATAGGCATGCTGGAAGTCGGCGTATTCAAAGTAGAACTCACGGAAAGGTGCCACGTTACTGTTGGCGGGCGGAATGACGGTCGCCTGCCAGGATGTGGGACCACCGTCAGGACGGGTATACAAAGGCTCACCGGTTTCGTTGTGCGCCCAAGCAGAACCGGCCGGCTCTACCAATACGGTGGCGTACAATCCCACTTGCTGATGGGTGGATGGGCCGTAGTGGTCGTGGGTAAAAATAATACCCAGACCGCGATCTTCGCCATCGGTATTCACCACCGGGTCTGCAAACCAACGCTGCAAGGTGGTACGTGCTCCAACCCAATGGGAAGCCAACTGCGCCGGAGCGACACCGGCAAAATACGGATGGGCTTTAGCACTTAAGTGAGTCGGCGCCGTCAAACCGTCGGAACCGGAACCCACCAAATGGGCTCCACCGCCACCGGCCACACCGGCGGGACAATCAGCCGCATCCACGAAACAGTTCAGAGCATGGATACGCTCCTGCACCGCACCGGGAGACAAAGTACCGTCTTCGTAGTTCCAACCGTTGGCGGAACCGTCAGCCGTGGTCAAATCCCACTTAGGCAAGTGAATGTGCTGACCGATAATGTCGGTAGGCGTACGCACTTGATAATCGTCCGCTTCATACACTTCCGGTACCAGGTTGGTGTGTTGGAATACGGCACAATCAAAAGTATTCAGACGCATAACCAGGGGCTCACCCGGTTTGGCTTTGGTGATAATGGGCACCGCATCTTCCCACAGAGCAATAATACGTTGCTGAGGATAGTGGTAACCCACTTTGTTCAAGACGGCGTCGTATTGAATGTTCGCACCTTTATAAATACGGGGATTATCCGCATTAAAAGGACTGGAACCGAAAGAACTCATTCCCGCCGCACTACCGGCTGTCGTCAACGCTGCGTTAAAGAACATGGGATTGGAACCGTTCCCCAAACGCTGACCGAGGTCATCCACACAGGGCTCGTTAAACGGAGCGCCGATTGCGGGCAGTTGGCCGTTAAGGATAAAGCCACCTTCATTGGCGCCGGGATCGGCACAGGTAGCCGCAGACCCATCTGCCATGTACGTATCATGACAACGTTTACCGTGAGTTGCCATAGCCAGTTGTTCCACGTCGGTACCGGCTTCAGGATAAAACACCGCCTGAGCCTTACCTACGGCTTTGGTGAAGTCGATGGGAGAAATCACATTGGCGAGATCCGCACCACCGGCCGCGTAACCCTGCAAGGCAGCGCGAGGCAGACCGCCGTCCCAACCACCGGCTTGTGTGTCCACCAAATTGGCGAACAGTCCGGGGTTTTGTGCTTTGGCCGCAGCCACATCTGCTGCACTGGCCATATCCAGCGGTGGCGTAGGCGGCCGTTGCCCTACGATATCTTCGATACCCGCCACCCAGAAAGGATATCCGGGGTTTACCGTCAAAGGTCGAGCCACATCCGCCAAACTACCCGCATTTTGTTGGCCCACGACAGCACCGGTACCGGGATCAATCACGTTGACTAACAGCGGATTGGGTTTAAGGGATACGGCACCGGGCATGGGCGCCATAGCTTTACCCGGCAGCGGTACCAGGGCAGGAATGGGCGCACCGGCCACGATTTCCGCATCCGGTAAAGCTCGGGCACCCGGCGCGGGCGTACCGTCACCCAAACCTAAACCGTCTTGGGTAAACGGTACGTGGAAACCACCGCCGGTGACACTGGTTTGCAGTTCCGTACCCGCTTCGAAGGTGTCGTGGTTACGCCAGTGATACCACATACCCTGGGCAAAGTGCGGGTAGAAGTGACAGTGGAATATGGCGTCACCGGAGGTTTTGTTACGGTTACCGGAACCGCCAAAGTTGATTTCATAGGTATAACCGGCGCCGGGACCTATGCCCTGGGCATCCAGATAGTTGGAGTTATCATCATTGGGGTTGTACAACCATTGGTGGTTGTGCAAATGGAACACATGCTGTTCCGCACCCACGTGCACATTACGGAACTTGGTAAAGTCCCCGGTGTAACTGTGATGTACATTGGAAGGGTCTTCCGTATATAACGCTTTAGTGGCTTTAGGACCGGTAGCCGCACAAGCGGCTCCGCCCAAACCCGCCGGATTACACGCCTCCAGACCAAAGTTGGCGGGAATATCCACCAACATAGCCGGATCACCCACGGTATAGGAAGTTAAGAAAAATTCTTCATAGGCACAGGTCAAACAATCGTGCATGGGGCCAACGCCCAATCGGTTGGCCAGAATCTCCGAACCAATACCGCCGGAACCGTAGTTAATCATAAAACCGTCTTTAACTCCGGCCAGTACATAACGAAACACATCACTGCCGCCCACTGCACCGGGTTCATAAAAACCGGGGAACGCCTGCTTGGTTGCCGGCTCATCATGGAAGATGGAAGCAAAATCCCGGAACGGCTCCAGACGATTGGGTACGGTAGGGTTGCGTTTACCTACAGACTCCAAGGGATAGGTGTCCGGTGGATAGTGGCCCATCTGGCCCACATGGGGACCGGTATTCGGAGCAGACAGAGCACCGCTGGGACCGTAACCAACAAAAGCGTTAATTTCCGAGTGGACGATTTCGCTGTTTGCCACATTGATCATATTGACCACGGGCAAGCCGGCTTTACCTTCGGCCACCCACACATCCGCTCCCAGATTCGCGCCCGTGCCACCGGCCACAACGGTGTTGCAGTTTGCCGCCGGATAACGGGCTTCATAGTCAATCACAGGATGACCGGCGGGTGTCTGGTTTTGCGCACCGCAAGTGGGCGAAGCCGGGTTCAAATCCAAAGAGGCCAAACGCATTTCCTCTTGGGTTATCTGGCTGCGGTAAATAGCCGAATTTTTCGGTTGCACGATAACAGAGCCAAACAGCAGGTTGGCCGCGTTGCCCTGGTTGGCGTCGGAGCCTACCGTTGTGGCCATGCCTCGCATAGCAAAAGCGCCTTCTTTCTCGGCATACAAGGTATAGGTTTTAGTTCCACCCTGCGGTACGGTATTGTCGGCATTGTTGCCAACAAATGCGCCGTCATCCGCATCGGGGCCGTTCATGTATTGCATGCCGGTTACAAACATGCTCACATGCCGATCCGCCACCTGATTGTTTATCAAGGTGTTGAACAAAGGTGGTATGTTTATCGGCGGCTGATTGGGATTGGCTACGCGTAAACCGTTACGCAGGTTTACAGTCAAACAATCGCCTGTACGAACACGTAACACCAAAGGACGTGGACGTTTGTCCGGGCGTAACATTTCCACGCCCCCGGCAAGCACCACATCCCGCTCCAGTGCGTATATCATACCGTTGATGTTGGAAGCCCCCAGTCGGTTAAACATCACCGGTTGGTCTATGGCCACCACATTTGCCACCACTGTACGCCCGCAGGTGACAGCGGACTGCGCCACTCCCGCCACCGCGAACAAATTCACCCCTAACGCTGCCGTCAATAGCAAATGCTTTGACGCGCGTTTACCTCCTACGCCGCTATTCATAACTACCCTCCAATAGCTTTGCGAAATGCTGACCCAAGAAATGTGGAAAAACACGCCCCACTCACACGGGTGTTTCATTTCTCCCCCCAACAAATCCGGATTCAGCTTTCTATAGTTTCCAGTTATCTCTTCTTTTTACAGCTGGAGCCAGAGTACTTGAGCCAACTCAAGATAACATTAAGCAAATGGTGGATATTGAAGTATCTTTCGAACGGTAGGTGCCTATACTTTCGATCAGGTATTTTGATGCCAACGTATTGCTTGCAGGTAAGAGCTTGGTTATGATGTATACTGATACTAAGTCGCCTCTTAATAAATAAACCAGAAACCCAGCGGGCATAGAGGAGAGCACAAGCGTGAATTATCAAGGTTTAAGCTAGTTTTAATAAATATAACCAAACAAAAGAGTATAGTTTAACAAGGATACGCACTTTGCCACATGCAGGCAGCAAACCGCGTCAGTAGCGAGTACTACAAAACTTGTGAAAAGTCTAAAAAATTTGCTACGTCAAGGCTTAATAACTGTTTGTGTAATTTGCTAACTGCGATATATCGCAGAACGAATTAGCACAAACGCCAAAGTGACCCCAGAGTCACGGTCAGGGCTCCAGCTGTCCGGTTAATAAAGCTAACAGCTGCTCAAAAGTTATGAGTCACGCGAGTACAACAACAAACGCATTGAGCATATCACTTGTTTTCCGCATACCAACAGGTTTGCGTTTCATAGAGGGGGAAAACCTGTGAGTACAGACGGTACAGTAGGCATCATTATTTGCGACGAACATTCCATTGTTCGTTATGGATTGACACATATGCTGGAGCAGGAAACCGACGTTACGGTGCTTGCCCAGACGCCTTGCGCTGTGGAACTGAGCCGCCACGCTAAGAAATTTGAGGCTGATGTCGTTATTTTGGACGCAGCCAACCCCAACTATCTACTGGCTGTGTCCAACCTCCATTCATTACCCCAAAAACCCAAAGTGATCGTCTACACGACACTGGAAGATGAAAAAACTATTGTTAACGCCTTGGAGCAAGGAGCTTGCGGGTATTTGCTAAAAAAATCCGATTATCGAGAATTAATCAAGGCCATTCGGGTAGTACAAGAAGGAGGGACTTATTTAGACCCCCTCGTTGCAGCCAAACTGGCGGCACATATGCGTGCCGGCACCAAGAAACCTATCGGCGAAGAACCTCTAAGCAAACGTGAAATAGAAATTTTAAGATTTCTGGCCACTGGCAACAGTAACCGCGACATCAGTAAAAAGCTACTGATCAGCGAAACCACTGTCAAATTTCATGTCAGCTCCATTTTGGCTAAGTTGCATGTCCGCAACCGTACTCAGGCCGCGCTGGCAGCCAAGCAGCACGGAATCGTTTAGAGCCGTCGCAACAGCGCAACATCCATCACCGCATTAATAAGGCAGACCTTCGTCACTGCCCCAACGTTTTCTCGCTTTGCCTATCCGCACTCTGTATATCCGTAGCTTGTATAGCGGTATTTTTCGAATCCCGTTGCAAAGCCGCAGGAGCAACCCCGGTGTTTATTGTTGATGGCGGCGGTAAACTGGATTCAATATAGCGCAATTTTTGGCGGTACTCTGCCGTTACACGTCTGGCTTCACTGCTATTACGAATAACTTTGGGCGTGAGCATAATCAACAGCTCGGTACGACTGGTACTGGTAATGGTTTTACCAAACAACCACCCTAAAAAAGGAATGTCCCGCAACACCGGTACACCGGTTTTACCTTGCACCTTGTTTTCCCGAATCAAGCCTCCCAGCACTACGGTCTCACCGCTGTTCACCGCCACCGTACTTTGAATGGAACGGCGCAGAAAAGCTCGCTGTCCTGTGGCTTCGTCAATATCGCCCACGTCGGTCACTTCCTGAATAACATCCAAAGAAACCATACCACCTGAATTCACTCTCGGCGTCACCTCCAACAGCACCCCGGTATCCTTGAACTGAACCGATGACGCCACGACTTTACCTTCTGCGGACACCAAGGCGGTGGAAACAGGCTGTTGGTCACCTACTCGAATATTGGCCGTTTGATTGTTACGTACCATCAGGCTTGGGGATGATAAGACATCGACTTTACCGTCGGAGGCCAACAACCCTAACAGGCTGCGTAACTGATCACTACGATTTACCACGTTATAACTAAACGTGGGTGAAAAGGACAACGCGCCCCCAACAGACCCGTCGCCACTGTAGTTGCTCCCCAAACGGTTGTTGAAAAACCACTGCATTCCATAGTTCAGCTCACCGCTCAAGCGCACATCAATGATTGAGGCCTCAACCAACACCTGCAATGGCGCCACATCCAGTTTTTTGATGGCGGTCTCAATGCGGGAATAATCAGACGGACTGGCCAGTATGAGCAACACATTGTTATCCTTGGCCGCCATGATTCGGATGTGACCGCCTACGGCAGCCACCACACCGACGGATTTTTCGGCTCCTTGCATCGGAGCGCTGCTCTGCTGCGATGCCGGGACCGCTGGCGGTTTAGCCGCAGCCGTTTCTCCGAGACTGGACAACGTTACGGGCTTCAGGCCTGGAGCCAAATCCGCAGTGGATTCATTCTTCCCTGACGCCGGCACTGCACCCACATCGGCAAACAACTCGTTCAAAGTGCCGGCGAGATCGGCCGCGTTTCCGTTTTCCACTGGATAGACAAACAATTGCTCGCCTTCGCCGCTACCCGGCACATCCAAACGCTGCAGCCACTCCTGCACTCGCCCCAGGTACTGACCTTGGGTACTGATTGCCAGTATAGCGTTGAGTCGCTCTATTGGCACAAAGCGTAAAACCCCATTGAGCGGAGATTGTTTACTTTGAGACAGAAAGATACCGTCCAACTCCTTAACCAAAGTCTCCGCACTGGCGTGCCTCACCTGCAACAAAGCAATCGACATACCCTGGAGCCAATCCACATCAAACATATCCGCCAGTTCCAACATAACACTCAAGTCCTGCGCCGAAGCTTCCAACATGAGCAAGTTGCGGTCTTTATCCACGATAACCGCGGCACCTTTATCTGCCAACGGTTGCAACACTGCCGCCATCTGCTCTGCACCGATATAACGCAGAGGCAGAATGTGCAAACCGGTACCGGCACCGACTGCGCGCCTCCCCAGACCGGCGCTGGCAACAGTATGACTTTTTTCGGGAACAATCTGATATAAACCGTTACTATGCAGTAGTTTGGCATTATTGGTTTTAAGAATATTCTCCAGTATGGGCAGCACATCGGCATCGCGAATGGGGCGGGATGTTTGCAGGGTCACACTTCCCCGCACTGCCGGGTCGACAAAATAATTCACCTTGAGCAGATTCCCCAACATCATGTCCACAACTTTGCTAATATCCGCTTTTTCAAAATTCAGTGTCACGCCACCTTTTTTACCGTGGCGCACGGAATTTCCAGCATCCCGGAACTGCGAATTCAGAAAAACGCCCGTCCCTGAAATCAGACTATCTTGTAACGACCGACTTTGATCCGGCCTGCCGCCCGGCATGTGCTCTTGATTTGCGTTTTCTTGCGCCAAGGAAATACCCACCTGCGGTTGTTGTGGTTGCAGTGCTTGCAGTGGCGATGTTACGCCCGCAGTCACACCACAACCCTGCAACCCCCAAACTAGCAAAATAGCAAAGGAACCCTCCCAGGCCGGCCAAGCTTTGTTCAAATAAATTTTTCGCCATAAACCCAATTGATTTTGTATTTTCATCACACATCGCGGTAAAGCCACCACTACGTTATTCCGCAGCTACTTTGCCAACTGTACCGGCCCCCTCAAATATAACTCTACTTTATTGGTTGCATTATCCCTTTCCTGCATCACCACCGAATCCGCTAAAATTTTCCTGATAGTCCATCCCTGCTCACTATCCCTTTCATTCACCGTAAAAGACTGCCGTAAACTTTTGTGCCAAATCAAAGCAGCTCTGTTCTTACCCTTAATGGAAATACCGCTAAGCTGCCAGGGAAAAGCATCCAAATTCACCGGTTTTAGTGGTTCATTTGACGACACCGATGCATCAACGCGAGCCTCTGGTCGACGACTCTGGCTGAACAAGGGTCTTTCAACCATTTCTCGATAAGCATAAATAGGGGAAGCCACCCCCAACATACGCTGCTGCGGTTTTCCCACTTTACTGCCCACCGAATAATTACCGTCCCCATGGTTACCGATCTTAGTTTTCGATTTTTTTTGCCCGCTCAAAAGCTGATCTTGCGCAACCAAAACACCATCTTCTGACATAACGCCGGTTTTCTGAACCTGGTAATACAGAACAGCCAGTAACAGCGCCATCGTCATGAGCAATACTGATCGGAGCACAGACATACCTAGCTCTCCTCTTTCCCTTGCGGCATTGGCGGTCGCATATAAGCCGTTAATTGAAACACCACATCCAGCATTTGCGTTCCGTCGGTGGTTTGCAGAAAACGTCGATTTCCATGGCTTTTAATATTCACATCATGAACAAACAAAACCGGCCTGGCATTGACCAGTTCATAGAAAATACGCTGCATCGCCCGCATATCCGCCTTCATAACCACCTTTAAGGTTACCGGGTATAGAGACAACGCCTGCTTGGCTGTGGCATTGGAAACAAGCATCTGACTGCTGTTGAGGCGAGCTTCATTTTTTTGAATAATTTGTTTTATTTTTTGCTGCAAGGACGCCGACGCCAGTTCTGCCGTACTCTCTTCGAGGAAATACTCCAGCAGCGCTTTATCGGTATTGAGTGTATTGATTTGTTCCAGGTAGGATTCACGCATAGCCAAGGCTTGATCATAGCGGACGAGTTGCTGTAATAAGCGAGCATGACGCTGCTCCAATTCTGTATACTGCTCCTGCATAGGATAAACCAGAAGTAGGTATACAGCCGATAGAAACATACCAAGCAATGCCATCGCCAGGAATTTTCTTTGTCCAGCGTCACCGGGTACACTGAGCTTAGCCACCGGAACCCCCTTTAGGAACCCGTGTTGCTACAATATGAAAACGCTCGTACTGATTGGCACTGTTTTGCGTTAGTGGCGAGGCAAAGCGCACTTGACTGAAGTATGCCGACGATTCCAGCACCGCGAGTATAGAGGATGCCGTTTCGGACTGCCCCCGCATTTGCACCTGGTTCTTCTCGATCCACAACTCCTCCAGCCAGGTATTATCCGGTAATGCTTTGCTTAACGCGGTCATCAGTTGCAACACATGCACCTCATTGCGCTTTTGCTCCACCAATAACTGCAGGCCAGTTTGATAGTGCTGCAAGTCCTGGCGCATTTGGTTGATTTCTTTTACTTGTACCCGTAATGCTTGTAACCGATCACTTAAAACCGTATTGGCACGCTCCAGTTGCATGCCGGGAACCACCACAATACTAAGCAGCAAAACCGAAACCAGCAACAACAGCAGGGCATCTAGTCGACGACTGCTTCTTTGTTGTTTGGAGCGCGGCTTTGTTGGCAACAAATTCAAGCCCGGCAACGCTACCGCCACTTCTTCCGCCACATTGTCGAATCGGGGTACCGTAACCGCGCATACTTCCCCTGGCAGCACCCGCAATTGCTCCAAAAGAGGATCGAGATAAGCCTTGGGCACCAACGCCAAACAAACCCGTACCTGCCCGGCACCTGCCTGCGTCGGTTTGTTTTGATCCAATACCACATAATCGTAATAAACTTGATCAGCACTAAAAGGGGTATGCCGATCCATTTCATAGCTAATAACTTGATCCAGATTTTGAGCCACGGCAGCGGGCCAGGAAATGCTTTTCACCAGACAGTGATCAGCCGAGGGGCGCAGGCAATACCCGCTCGAACCCGATGGCGCAGCAGCAATACCTTGCTCGGCCATCCAATCCAGCAGTTGTTGCTGATTCCTTGTCGATTGCAGGGAATCCAGAAACAGATTGGGCTTAGCTCCCTGCGTGACGCCCCGGCGAACCTCAAAAATCCAGCCGTCGTGTTGAGGTTGCACTTCAATACCGGGTGTTGATGTCGTTATGGCACCCAGCAAGGATCCGAATACTCCTTCCAGTTCCTGGAGCCACCACCGGAAAAAACGACTAAGCTCCCCCCAAAGCCGGGAACTGTTTAAGCTCATTCGAATGGATTCAGCTTTCATATTCATTACAGTTAAATCTGTTCGCAATAATCAAACACGGTTTTGCCAACGGTTGCCACTCCAAAACAGAATAGGACCACTGCGGCGCACCGTGTAAGCGCACCACAGCTTTAATACCTCCGCGCGTCACCATGGTGCCGGTACTTGAACCATTCCTTGATTGCTCGACTGCGTGCGGCTGAGTCAATGCTGACGTTATGGACACTACATTCGTCGCTGTAAGCGATTTAACAGCCGCCTGGCTCACGCTCAAACCGACGGAATGCATGGCTCGACGTACTTGTTCCGATGCATATTGACTGCTGACCATACTTTGCCCTGAATAAACGGTCAATGAATCTTGGACAGAATGGTACACTTGCGTGGTCATACCGCGGACCAACAATAACTCGGCAACGGATTGAAACGGAGCATCCTTAGCGCCGTAATCCAGCCCGGAAGCGGCGTAAGCATCGTCTTCCGCCCCCTGCGCGTGAGCCACGTGGTCCGAATCTCGCCAGTCCGCAATAGCGTGCGCCAATTCCGTACTTTTTGCCTCCGATACCCCGGCATTAACCAATAAGGATTGCAACAGCACCACCGGAGCATAATTAAGATCGATTCTGGCGCGCTCGTCTAACACGGACACACTCAGCTGCGAATCTTTATACTGCATTTGTCTAACCTGTCCATCCGCATGCCATGGGAACTGATGCTGTGCCTGTACCTGTCGCATTTGCCCCTGTCGCATCTGCAATAACACCAATAAAGCCTGATTCAGCCCCGCCTCCGCGTGATATTGGTCCCGCGCTGCTGCCAGCAGGTTGCCCGTGGACCGACTTTCCAGGCTCATGGATTTACTAAAACCCAGCGAGACCATGGACAATAGAGCGACCACCCACAATACGATAACCAAGGCCGTACCTTTTTGACCCATCACGATCTCACTGATCCCAAACCATTTGTATACCGCTGCCCCATACTACCCATACCACCCAGCACTTATAGTACCACTGCATCCAAGTGACAAACCCGGCACTCGGGCCGGCCCGCGTTTGCCGTCGCTATGTAACGTTGCCACAAACCCCGGCCAGGAAACCCCTGATTTAAGCTGCAAGTCGATGCGCACTTGATAAGGCAAAATATCTCGCCCGCTCCAGGTTTCCTGCCAACGCCATTGACCCGTGACGTCTTCACCAAGATAGCTGAACCTGGCTTCAACAATGTCTGTCAAAAGCACTTCCGATTCAGTGGCTGGAGTGCTGACTGACTGGAATAAACCCTTACTGCCCAGCGGTAACAATCGAGTGCTGAGCAACAGTTGAGCTTTGTCCACTCCGCCTTGCCCATCCAACTCCAGTACATGCAAACCTCCACCGCCATAATGATGCGGCAAAGTAGCCACGAACCGCATTTTCTGTGCGCTGCCCTCGAACGCTACATATTGCGGCACCTCTCTCGAATCGACGGGAGATCCGCCGGCGTCCAGCAACAGCGCCGGCACTGCAGCAAATGTGCGGCGTAACCAGTTTTGCGCCATATAGACCTCATTGTGCCCATTGTATTTCCTTACCCCCTTATCCCAAGCGGTGGTAACAAAACGCATGCCGGCGAACACCAGTACCAGCAATGTCGCCAACAAACTGATTGACAGCATCACTTCTACGAGCGTGAACCCGGAGTTTGATACCAACCGCTTCGGTAACCGAAGCTGCGTTACAGATTTCATAAGCGGGGCACCAGTTGCACAGTATCCAGTTGTACAGTACGTCCACCTTCGGCACCCCAGCTGACTTCCACATTGATGTCATAAGCCAATATGGGTAAATCGGCTTGGCTCCAATCCGCCGGTTTGATCACAGCGCGCCAGCGCTCGCCCGTCTCAAACACACCGTCCAACACACCCTCGGTTAAACGGGTAAACTTCAATTGTTCCAGTTTGTTCTGCGCCAAAGTACTTGCATGCAAATAAGCGCTGCTAATATGCGCAGCACGAATGGCATTGGAGAAAGCATTGGCGATAACCACCATGGACATGGCGAGAATAGAAAAAGCAACAATCACTTCTAGAAGCGAGAATCCGGCGTTTTTTCTAGATTTCATTGTACTTTGCCTTTTACTGCAGTCATTGCTACATACCACTTAACTCACAAGACCCGTTGTCTATCCTTCCTGCAGACTCACCTTACCGGTCAACCAACTCACTACTATGGTATAACTCCGCCCTTCCCTGCTCAGCTGGATCTCCCCACCACTGGAACTGCCATCCGCAAAAAAGCGAATAGCCCCGCTACCATCAGCTCGAACGCTGGACCCAGCTGTAGTAAATAGCACTTGGGTTTGCGGTAGCACCTGCCATTGTCCCACTTGCATAGCCGGATACCACAGTTTGCTCTGCAGCGGATTTAGTTTAAATTCAACCGCTTTTGCCTTGCGAATAGCCGTTGACCGGGTATAACGTAAGGCACTGACCAGTTCTCTGGCGGTCTTTTTCAAGTCAGTGCGGTGAAACCCTTTGCTTTTAGTTAAGGCGGGAGATACGACTAAAACTAAAATTGAGACCAACACCAAAACCAATAACAGTTCCAATAAGGTAAACCCGCAGGCAGGATTTCTAAAAATCTTGCGCCTCCCCCAAGCCATTGCTTACTCCCAGTTATTGATATCCCGGTCTTCCCCTTGACCACCCTGCGCTTTATCCGCACCCAGCGAGTAAAGATCGTAGTCTCCATGCTCACCCGGTGATTTAAAATAATACGGTTCTCCCCAAGGGTCTTTGGGCAGAGTTTTCTTTTTTAAATACGGCCCATTCCATGCGACTTGATTGGCCGGCGCCTCAACCAGAGCCAGCAAACCTTCCTGGGTACTGGGGTATTGCCCCAAATCCAACAAATACAAATCCAACCCAGCGCCAATATCCTCAATTTGTATTTTTGCGGTCTTAGACTTGGAACTGCCCACATATTGCATCACTCGGGGTCCTACCAAACCTGCCAGCAAGCCCAAAATACTCAAAACCACCAATAATTCGATTAAGGTGAACCCGGCGTGCTTAATCTTTCGTTTCATTTTCTAACCGCCCCTCACTACGCAAAACATTACAACCCACGTAATCCCTTACGCTGGCCTGACTTCACATCACCAGGTCATTCATACCCAGAACGGCCATGAGTATGGAGATAATTATCCCGGCTACGAGCAAACCCAAACCCACGATAAGTATCGGTTCCAGCAAGGCCACAAGACGCTGCAAACTAACACGCACCTGAGAATCATAAGTGTCTGCTACGCGTTGCAACATTGCCCCCAACTGCCCGGTTTCTTCCCCCACGCTGATCATATGCGTTGCCAACAGGGGAAACACGCCACTGGCTCGTAGAGTCTCTGCAAATCCACTGCCTTGTTCCAAACTGGTTTTAGCGGTATTGGCAATATGCTGCAAATAGCCATTTCGCATTACCGATGTGGAACTGCGCAGTGCGGCAAGTAAAGGCACGCCATTGCTCAACATCAGCCCCATGGTATAGCTGAACCTGGCCACATCCAGTTTTGCCAGCAAAGTCCCCACCAGAGGTAACGTCAACAACCATTTATGCCACTGCAAACGTCGCCTCGGATCCGCCAGCGCCATCTTAAAACCGGCCAACAACAATATTCCCCCAGGCAGCACTGTCCAGATGTACTGCTGTAACCACTCACCAGTGGATACCACGATCTGGGTAGACCAAGGCAGTGCGGCCTCCATCCCCTCGAACATTTGGGTAAACTGTGGTAACACAAACAGCATTAGGCCCAAAACCGATAACAAGGTCACCACAAGCAACAGTGCCGGGTACATGAGCGCAGATACAGTGTCGTCCCGCAGCTGTTTGTTGCGCTCCAAATAGTCCGCCAATTTACTCACTATTTGACCAAGGTTACCAACCAACTCCCCGGCTCGCACTATACTTACGTATAGTGGCTGGAATACTTTAGTATGGGCCTGAAGCGCTGCAGTGAATTCCGCGCCTTCACGGACCCGGTTACGCACATCCGCCACCACTGTCGCCATAGCCGGCTTTTCACACAATTGCTCTTGTATTTGTAAAGCCCTATCCAGTTCAACACCGGCATTGAGCAAGGTCGCCAGATTACGGGTAAAATCGATAACATCCTGGGAATGAACCACCCTACGCCTAAGCGTCCAGGTTTTTGAAGCGGTCACCAGAGGATTGGTTTGCACTTGAATGGGAACCAGGCCGGAATCCTGCAGCTGCCGCACCACTTCGGCCTCCTGCTCGGCTGTCATCTCCCCCTGCTTGCTGGCACCCTGGGTGTCGACAGCCTTATAATAAAACACTGGCATGGCTAAAAATCTCGGGTTACCCGTAGTATCTCTTCCAATGAGGTAATTCCCTCCATGGCCATATTAATACCGTTGTCAAACATAGTGCGCATCCCTTGGGCCACAGCGGTTTGCTTAATCGTACCGGCGTCGGCGCGACACAGTATTTGTTTTTTTACCGATTCACTCATGCTCATTAATTCCAGCACCGCCGTTCGCCCCACATAGCCGCTACCGGAGCAATGCCCACAACCCACCGCTTTATAGAGTAAAAGTTCTCCAGTACGATTTTGTTGCGCCCGTTGTTCCAAGCCCAGCTCGCGCACTGTTTCCGATGCCAGCGTATAAGCGTCGCGACAATGGGGACACAAAGTGCGTACCAGGCGTTGCGCTAATACACCATTTACGGTTGATGTGAGCAAATATTCTTCCAGCCCCATATCCAGCAAGCGGGTGATCGCGCCGGCGGCATCATTGGTGTGCAAAGTGGACAAAACCAAATGACCCGTTAGCGCTGATTGAACGGCGATACGCGCGGTTTCCGTATCACGCATCTCACCAATCATAATAATGTCCGGATCCTGACGCACTATGGAACGCAACGCATTAGCAAAACTCAAACCGATTTGAGGTTTGGCAGCAATTTGATTGACTCCATCCAGTTGGTATTCCACCGGGTCTTCTACTGACACGATTTTGCGCGCGTCACTGTTGATGCTACTCAAGGCTGCGTAAAGTGTCGTGGTTTTACCGCTGCCGGTAGGCCCGGTCACCAGCACGATACCATGAGGCTTAGTGAGCAAACGGGTAAATTCCCGCAGTAACTCACCATCAAAACCTAATCCGCTAAAATCCAGGGTAACGCCGGCTTTGTCCAATAAACGAATGACCACACTTTCCCCATACAATGTAGGAGCCGTGGCAATACGCAAGTCGATGTCCTTACCAGACACTTTCAGCGGGATTCGTCCATCCTGCGGCAAACGACGCTCGGCAATGTCCAGACGCGCCATTATTTTAATGCGGGAAACAATTGCCGCTGTCAAACCATAGTCCGGCGGTGCTATTTGTCTTAATACGCCATCAACGCGAAAGCGCAGTTGCAAGCGTTCCTCAAACGGTTCCAGATGAATATCCGACGCTCCCAACTCCACCGCTTGCTGAATTATCTGGTTCACGCTGCGAATAACCGGTGCTTCGCTGGCCAGGTCGCGTAAATGCTCCACGTCAGCACTGTCATTGGCGGCAATCGGCATGTTTGCGGATAAATTGTCCTGGCCCGCCTGATCCTGATCAGAAAAACAACGTTCCAGACTGGCATGGATATGAGAAAACAAACCGAGTTGGACCTGCACCGGTTTGCCATAGGCAACCCCTACAGCTTGGACCGCTTCGGTATCACGCGGATCCCCCATGACAACCACCACTTGGCCTGCCTCCACCCGCAAGGGGATTACGGCTTTGGCCCGTAAGTAACGCGGGGACATTCTAGGTTGCTCGTCAGGCAGGCATTCATCCGCCGCCACAATGGGCAAAGTGGTAATCGCAGATAAGGCCGCTGCGATATCCGGCGCTGACACCAACCCAAGTCGAAACAGTGTCGCCGCCGATGTATCCGTGGAATCGCTTTGAATCTGGCACAATTTACCCAGGTCGGATCGTTTCAACAGCTCATGATCGATGAGGTATTGCGTAAACGGATCGTGCCCCTTGTGATTAACGCCGATTTGCGTCAACCCTGTATCTGGTGTTGTGTTCATGAATACCCACTGCCTGGCTGGATTCACTATTTCTTATATAATCAATGCGTTCGGCAAAAACCCTGGTATATCGGCCTGCCAAATCAGCTAACATCTTACAACAGTTTAGTCCGGACTGTCTTGGCAAAGACAAGCCCTATACACATCAACAAGTTACCCTCTATACCCCATCAGGTGCGACAATTTGACACATTCCAAATCCAGTTCCACCTCCTTATACTAACTGCGGTTGTAAAGAAAATCGCTGTCACTGGTAATGCACAAATCTAACTGGACTATCCTCAACAGACTCTTGTTATCTCTTGTGGTTGTGGTGGCGATTAGTTGGGCCTGGTGGAATTCCCCCCGTCCAGGCCCAGCATTTACCCCTGTCGGCGGGGATTTCACCCTCCACTCCAGCGCCGGTCCTGTATCTCTGAAAAATTTCCGGGGTAAAGTCGTATTAATGTATTTTGGCTTTAGTCACTGCCCGGACATTTGCCCCACCACCTTAAAAACTTGGGCTCAAGCCCTGGACTCGTTGGATCCGGCCGCCCAAGACCGGGTTCAAGGTTTGTTTATCAGCATTGACCCACAGAGGGACACTTTGAAATGGCTGGAAAAATTCACCCACTACTTTCACAGCAGCATTCTCGGTCTGAGCGGATCGCAACAGGAATTACAGCAAGTGGCTGACCTCTATCAAGTGAAATACCGCGTGGAATATTCCCAAAACCGGCCCGATGAGGTTATCAAGGTGGAACACACCCCATTTGTATATATTATCAACCCCCATGGCGGTATCCACACCTTGTTGCCCCATGACAGCAGTACCGCCGGCGTTTTAAACGCGGTGGAACTGGCATTGACATTACAGGATTACAGTATATGAAACCCTCCAAACTGATTCTCTCCCTCACCCTAATCTATCTGCTACCGGCGGCGATGGCGCAAGATACATTGCAAATATCCGCCGCCAAGGTTCGCCAAGCACCTCCAGGCCTAAAAGTGACCGCGGCTTACCTGTCCATCCATAATCCCACCGCACAGGACCTCACACTGGTATCATTGCAAAGCCCGGCCGCGGATAAAGTGGAAATCCATGAATCTGTCAATCACGGCGACATGGTGAGCATGGAACATCGACCCCGCTTGCGAATCCCGGCCCACAGCAATGTGGAACTGAATCCTAACGGTTTGCATCTCATGCTCATGGGACTCAAGCAAACCTTGAAAGTGGATGAAACCATTTCCTTAACCCTGCATTTCGAAAAACACCCACCGCAGCACATTACCCTAGTGGTTACCGATATGCGCGGCGATCAAACCCACAAACGCGATTCCCGGCAGGATCATAGCCATGATAGACACGAACACGGACACCACTAAAAACAACAGGGTGTTTTTTAACCAAATCGACCTAATCACCCACACCGCTTAAGCAAAAACAGAAGCAGACGTTAAGGTAAAATAGGAAAGTTTGTCATATACTGTGCCATTTACCACTGAGGCAGTCATGTTCAGCTCAGCAATCAACAAAGTGGACACGCAGCAATTTCAACGCCTGCTAGTCGTACGGGCTATAGGCATCGCCTGTGAGTGCCTGGCAGTGATTACTGCCATGAACTTGTTCAACCTGAAGCTGCCGGTGACTCCCATACTCGTCATCATTGGACTGCAGTTTCTATTTAATATCCTGGCATGGTGGCGCATTAAAAAAATCCCCACCCATCCTACAGACCGCGAATTTTTCTCCCACTTGGGTGTTGATGTACTCAGTCTGACTGCCTTGTTGTATTTCAGTGGCGGCCCGACCAACCCTTTTGTCTCCCTGTTTCTGTTGCCCATCATTATCATTGCGGCAACATTGCCCACCCGTTTCGCGGCGGCAATGGCATTGTTATCAGTGGTTTGCTACACCCTGCTCATGTTCTTCTACGTCCCACTACCTCACCACCATGTTGGACACGGAACCGAGTTTGACTTACATGTTTTCGGCATGTGGCTAAGCTTTGTCCTGGCCGTTGTCATTATCATATTTTTTGTATTGATCATGACCGAATCCTTACGGGAACGGGACAACAAACTGGTTCAAATACGGGAACAAGCCCTGCGTGACGACAGCCTGGTCGCACTGGGAACCTTTGCAGCCGGTGCCGCCCATGATTTGGGTACGCCGTTGGCGACCATGTCCCTGACCGTAGAAGATTTACTTTGCGAGTACGATTCCGACCCAGACTTGCAACAGCAGTTGCTCGTGCTGCAAAGCCAAATCCAACGGTGTAAAATCACGCTGACAGAATTGTCTGCGCGCTCCGGCCAGATTCGGGCCGAAGGGGGCTACCGTTTGCCTTTAGACCAGTACCTGGAAAAAATTGTCACCGAGTGGAAAAACATTCGCCCAGATACCAGTCTGGACTACACTTGGGAACCTACGCAAGACGAGGAAGTACCTTTTATTATTGGCGACCAAACACTACGACAAGCCATCAGCAATATTCTCAACAATGCCGCGGACGCCTGTAACAAAGGCGTTGAGATGAAAGCCAAGTATCGCGACCAGCGCCTGATGCTGGAAGTGCTGGATGATGGCAGCGGACTGCCGGAAGACTTCAGCCTGACTACCGAGCCGCTCAATTCCACCAAGCACGATGGCCCCGGTATGGGTATTTTCCTGAGCGAGGCCGTGATTAAACGCCTGGGTGGTAATCTGCTGTTGAACAATCTGCCACAAGGCGGCACCCAAGCCCACATTGACCTACCGTTAGACAAGCTAGACCCCCGCTTCGGTTAAACATGGACGTGGCTGACGGAAATTCTGCCTATGACGACAACACCCTTTTATTGGTCGATGATGACGCGTTGTTTCTTCAGGTTTTATCCCGCGCCCTAAGCAAGCAAGGTTTTCACTGCATCTGTGCTAGTGATGCAATCACCGCCATAGAAGTGGCTCAATGCAACCCGCCTCAATTTGCCGTTGTGGACTTGCGCTTACCCGGCGAATCCGGTTTAGTAGTGGTGGAAAAACTGGTGAAGCTGTTCCCACAAATACGGGTCGTCGTCCTCACCGGTTTTGCCAGCATTAACACGGCCGTGGAAGCCATTAAACTGGGAGCGGTACAGTATCTGGCCAAACCGGCCAATACCCAGGAAATCATCCAAGCCTTGAGTCAGGACCAAGGCAATAGTGCTGCCGGCATCGCCGAACAACCCATGTCTCCCAACCGATTGGAGTGGGAACACATTCAAAAAGTCCTGGCAGATTGTGGCGGTAATGTTTCTGCAGCCGCCCGAACTCTGGGTATGCACCGACGTACGCTGCAACGCAAGCTCGCAAAAAAACCCGCTAAACGCTAACTATTGGTCAAAATTTAACCATTTTTGTTTTTTTTCTACATAAGTGCGAAAAATTATTCCCTTTTGTCTCCTTTTTTAATATTTTGTTAAGTCTGGAGCTTGTATAAATGGAATTAGGAAATGAGGGGGGGCGATCAATACAGGCCGGGAATGGTGTGTAAACATGTTGTAGTACCCCCATACTCCCGCATCCGCTGAAAAATTAAAAAAGTGGAGCGGGCATCGACAAAAACACAATACTTCGGGGGTTAAAAATGTTTAATCAACTAGTCTCTTGCTGCTCGAGCAAACGATCGGCAGCGGCTTTGTTACTATTGGGAACCCTATTATTGCAGGCCTGTGAGCAAGATGTAGGCAACTCCAATCCGGCCGGTGGTAATATCGGCACACCTATTGGAGATAATAGCTGCAGTACGGATTCCCGTCTCATGTCCATCGTCAGCAGCATCAATTCTGTGGACCCTTGGGACGGTGGTCTCCTCTATGACAACTGGTGGATAGCCGGTGGCAAGACAGCGCCTCGCGGTAATCATCCGGTTTGGGCCAGCCGCACTGCAAACCCAAACAATGCACAACAAGGTTCTGCCACTTGGCGCTGTAAAGAGTGTCATGGTTGGGATTACCAAGGCGTGAATGGTGCCTACGGTGACACCAACGGCACTCACTATACCGGGTTTCCGGGTATCTATAACGCCCGATTAAAAACGAACACCGAAGTCTTTTGCGCTATTTACAGTGGCGAAGGCATTAACGCCCAACACCGGTTTGCAAACACCTTGAGTGATACAGAAATATTGCAGCTGACCCGGTTTATCACTGCAAACGACAATACAGGTGTAATTAACACCACAAATACCTTTGTAACCAGAGCAGGCCAGCCACTAGGCAACGTCAACGCCGGCAGCACCGTTTACGGCAGCACCGTAGCGGACTGTGTCCGTTGTCATGGCGTCAATGGCGAACTGAGAGTAGGAGGCAGCACTCTGGGTCAATTATCAACGGAAAATCCCTGGGAAGTGATTCATAAAATCCGCTATGGTCATCCGGGATCCAATCCCATTATGCCCGCCTATGTCACCAGCTATAGGGATGTGGGTAACAGAATCAGAAATCCATTGACTAACCAGCAAATCAGTGACGTACTGGCCTATGCCGCATCACTGGATCCGGGCACCGGAAATCAAGGTGCATGTGCCGTTAATAACCAAAATTTTGTCAACAACAATTACAACCAAGCCTCTGAAATAAACGGCGGCAAACTGTATGACAATTGGGCAGTTACACGAAACACCACCACTCCAACGTCTAACCACCCCCTGTGGATTACCAGATCCAGCACCATCAACACTCGTACCGGTGCGGAGACCTGGCGCTGTAAGGAATGCCACGGCTGGGATTATAAAGGTGTTGATGGCGCCTATGGCGATCGTACCAATAGCCATTACACGGGCTTTCAAGGCATTTTGGGAACTCGCAACCGTAGCGCTGTGGACTTATTCTGCGCCATCCGCGACGGTGAGGGCGTGAAAACCAATGGAGCCACATTGGACTCACGCCATGCGTTCAACACCACCAATTTGTCTGACTTTGACATCCTGGACATCGTGCGCTTCATTCGCGAACCGGATGTCATCGATGGCAACGGCATGGTGAACATGAGTTCCTTTATCAGCGATACCAGCAGACTGGCTCTGGGCGACAGAAATCTGGGCCGATCCGTGTACGAGACCAAGGCTAATTGCGACGCCTGCCATGGTCTTGAGGGCAATTTGAGCATGGGTACCACCACTCTGGGGGCGCTGTCTTCAAGCAATCCGTGGGAAGTATTGCACAAAATCCGTTATGGCCACCCGGGCTCCAGTCCGGTTATGCCCGCCTTTATTGAGGATGGCTTACGCGGCACCTATAACGAACTCACCGACGCCGATATGAAAAATGTGTTGGCTCATTCCCAAACCTTGACCGGCAACGTGGGAACACAACCCATTGATCGCAACACCTGTCTGACGGACAAAGCCGGCCTGGTGTCTCGGGACTACAACAGAGAAACCGCAACCCAGGGCGGCGCTTTGTACGACAAATGGTGGACAGCCTTGGGTTACAACAACGGCCCCACCACGGATCATCCTCTGTGGGCACAACAAAGAACCAACAACCGTTTTGGCGCTGACACCTGGCGTTGTAAGGAATGCCACGGTTGGGATTACAAGGGCCGTGACGGTGCTTATGGGGATCGGACTAACAGTCATTACACGGGCTTCCCCGGCATCCGAAGCGCACTGGGCAAACAACCCATTGATGTGTTCTGCTCCATTTACGCCGGTACTCCCAACGATGCCGATCACCAGTTCAATCCAAGTAACTCCAACCTGACCGATCAAGCGGTGTTACAGTTAACTAAGTTTGTCCTGGAAGGCGACAACAAGGGTCAAATTGATATGGACCAATACATTGACCCAACCGGCAGTGTAACGGGCGATCCGAACCGCGGCCGAACGGAATATGGAAACAACTGTACTCGATGTCACGGTACGGACGGTACTCTATACCTCAACAACATCACCCTGGGTGCTTTGGGTAACGACAACCCCTGGGAAGTGTTGCATAAAATTCGTTATGGACACCCGGGCTCCAACCCCACCATGCCGGCATTTGTGGATGAGGGCCTCAGTCGCAACGTCATGCGCGACATCCTGGTCCACGTTCGCACATTAACCCAAACAGGCGGCACTCCGATTGGCGATGTGCAGGACGATGTGATACTCGGCGGCTTGCTGTATGACAACTGGATTCTGCAAACCGAAGCCAGTACACCACGCAACGACAACCCGCTTTGGGCCTTACAAAACTCCAATACCCGCACCGGAGCGGACACCTGGCGTTGTAAGGAGTGTCACGGCTGGGATTACGAAGGTAACGCCGGTCAATATGACCTGACCAGTGACCACTATACCGGCTTTAAAGGTCTTCTGGATGTGGCTTTGTCTACGCGGTCCGAAGATTCCATATTTAACTACATTAAAAATGGAAAGGACTACAGCGGCACCGTGATGCACAATTTTGGTACCGTACTGAGCGATGCCTCCATACGAGCACTGGCCAGATTCATCAAAGGCGGTATAAACGGAATGATTGATACCAAGCTTTATATCGATGAAAACACCGGTGCTCCCATTAATGGCAACGCTACAACTGGACAGACATTGTTCACATTCGACGGTCAGTTTGCCGGTAAAGCTAACTGCTCCTTGTGTCATGGCCTGGACGGGCGTCAGATCAATTTCGGAACCAACAACAATCCGGAGTATCTGGCCGATGTGGGCATTAATAATCCCTGGGAAGTATTGCATAAAGCCCGATTCGGACAACCGGGCTCCATTATGCCTTCCACTATTGTTAATGGCTTAAGCACTCGTAATGTTGTGGATATTATCACTCACATCCAAACATTGGATCCCACACCACCGCCGCGAAACAATAATGACGATTAAATCGTCCTGATACGGCAGTTAAAAAAACCCCGGTGATTTCACCGGGGTTTTTTTATGGTTAAACGAAAAAAATTTGGGCCCACAACGTAGGAACCGGTGCCCAAGGCTTAACGACGAAACCCATACTCCAGGGTAAAAAACTGTGGCTTTAAGCCGGTCAGGGGTTCTCGCAGATTTTCCACTTCGGACTCAGGCCCCGTGTACTTCCAGCGAGGTAATCTCCGCTATGTTTAAGGCCCGGTCAGGCAAGGTGCCCACATTATCCAATGTGCTCGGCCGTCCATGGGTCCAGCAAGTACCCTGTCGCCATCGTCAATCCTTTATTTTTGCTGTGAGTGAAAACAGACCGACCCGACGAATGCCGAGTCGGTATGGACTTTAGGTATTACCGTACCGTCACCTTAACCACAAGAAAACAACCGGAATGATTACATGCCATAGTTTACGATCTGAAAGCTGTCCACGTGCTGCGTGGTTTTCGGATCAAACAACACATTCAAACGGGCGTGTAACACCTGGAAGCCGGCGTCATTCACTACACCCGTTGTAGCAAACACGGGACCGGTATCGGTGCTTTTCACCACTTCGGCGCTGACCCAGTTATCCGCGCTGCTCAATTTAACCACTTTATTGGTTTGTAAATTGGCGATTAACATCAGGGAACCGTCCGCTGCCCAGGCCAAACCATCGGCTCCGGGGAAAGTTTCTTTGAGACTGACTTGAGTAAACTTATCCGGTTCATTGAGCGGGACTTTAAACAACAGACCCTCGTTGTACTTGGTCACCAATAGATAACCGTCCTTGTGGACGATACCATTGAGATTAAATCCTTCCCCCTTAAAGCGCTCATGGTTCAATAGAATGGATTCGTTCAAACCCGCATCCACTTTATAAATAATGGGGGAAAAACTATCGGTCACATACACATTGCCATTGGCGTCCACGGCAATGTCATTACAAAAATGACCGCCTTCTGCCTGCTTACCCAAGTCGATATATTTCATCAATTTGCCGGTGGATAATCGAAAAACACCCAAACCCGCCAACTTGCCTTTAGTGGCCTCTTTGGTTTGGACGCCGGCGCCGGGATCTGAGTTACACACCATAAACCGATCGCGGGTTGCATCCACACGAATACCGATGGCAGAGACAAAATTGGGATCCTTGGCAAATTCCGTATAGGTTCCATCCATGGCCACGGTGCCTACTATCCCTTCGCGCAACGAGGTCACCAAAAAACGCTTATTGGCCGCATCATATTCCACTCCCTCGGGGTATAACGCCTGGCGCGTAAACGAGAGTGCCTGCGGTGTCGGTTGGCTCGCGGCTGCGGCCTGGGGTTCTGCGGTTGTTGGTTCCGAACCGGCCTGAGCCATGTCTTTGCTTGTGTCCTGCTTGTCACCACAAGCGCTCAACAAAAGTAAAAGACTGAAACTCCATAACAAAATAGGCTGTCTAGCAAACATTGCGGACATTATAAACATTCTCCTTTTTTTGAACTCATTAATAATAGTTCAGGATACCTACTTGCTCCAGGCAGACCCTGCACAGAAAACAACCAACCTTACCCCCACAACCAAGCCGCTCCGCGAACTCCGCTGGAATCACCATGGATCGGAGCTTTAAGTACGGTCGCAACCACATCGGAAAACACATACTCCCCCCACAGCAAGGGCACCCGGGTATACAACCGTTCAATATTGGACATACCTCCACCGAGCACAATCACATCAGGATCGACAACGTTAATAACGGATGCCAATGCTTTAGCCAAGCGTCGTTCATAATCTTGCAGTACCGTCTCAGCCAACTCATCACCGTCTGCCGCCTGCGCTACTATCCCATGGGCACTGAGCGCGGTACCGGTGACGTGACGGTATTGCGCCTGCATGCCTGGCCCCGACAGGAAAGTTTCGATACAGCCCTGCTTGCCGCAATAGCACGACGGCCCCGGCTGCTCATCCGGCCCCGGCCAGGGCAGAGGGTTATGCCCCCACTCTCCGGCAATCAGATTGCAACCACGAACTACCTGACCATTAACTACCAGCCCCCCACCCGTGCCAGTGCCCATAATAACGCCAAACACCACAGACGCACCCTTGGCCGCACCGTCAGTGGCCTCCGACAAGACAAAACAATTGGCATCGTTTTCAAGCCGAACCGGTCGCTGTAAATGTAATTGGATATCCCGCTTTAAGGCTCGCCCGTTTAACCAGGTTGAGTTGGAATTTTTCATAAGACCGCTGTCTTTAGAGACTGCACCGGGCGTGCCTATACCCACTAAGCTGTGTTCTTGTGTCAGCCCCAGCTTGGCTTCCACACCGCGAACCAAATTCACCACGTTTTTTACCGTTGCCTCATAATCCCCTTGAGGTGACGCCACCCGCTTACGAGTAAGCATTTCCCCGTCGGGCGACAAGGCGATAATCTCTGTTTTAGTACCGCCCAAATCCACTCCGATTCGCACCGGCTGTTGTTTGCTCATATTCATCCGTTTAAACCGGAGTCTCTAGGACAATTTTTCCAGACTCTGTAGTTTGTTGTTATTATCGGTTACTAAGCGAAAATAGCCTTCGATACCACTATGACTGACAAAGGGTCTTAGCGCTACTAAAGGAATTTGCAGGCTTAATCCATTATCACTTTGGACAACCACATTTTTCACCCGACCACGATAATAGTGAAGCAACTGCTCCGAGGTTAAAACCATGGAAAAGTGATGAGTTTTCAATCAAACCCCTCCCACGTCGACTGTGTTGACTTTACTCCGCCCACCGTTCCCGTTACTGTACACAGCTTATGATCATTGATGCAAACAAGGGTTTACTGGACCAGGCCAGACAGGTCGTTTCACCCAACTGGGATGAACGTCCTGCGGAATCGGCCATCGATTTAATTGTCATTCATAACATCAGCCTGCCTCCCGACGAGTTTGGCGGGCCCTGGATCGATGCTTTGTTTTGCAATCAGCTGGACCCCGCCGCCCATCCTTTTTTTGAACAAATCCACCAGGTCAAGGTTTCCGCTCATGCCCTCATACGCCGTGATGGCGAGATTGTACAGTATGTACCGTTTCACAAACGAGCCTGGCATGCGGGTTTATCGGTTTACCAGGGAAGGGAGCGCTGCAACGATTTCTCCATCGGCATCGAGCTGGAGGGCAGCGATCATGTCGCCTTTGAATCAGTCCAATACGAACAGCTGACGGCTTTGGTCAAAGCGCTGCTCAACGCCTACCCCAGCCTAACGCCGCAACACATTACCGGCCATAGCGATATCGCGCCGCAGCGCAAAACCGACCCGGGTCCGTTTTTTGATTGGGGAAAATTTCATGCTTTGCTGGCTCAGTCCCCGTAGAAATCGCTCACACTTTACACAAAAAGTTAAGGTGTCATAACTTACCTTAAGTCTTACCAAAACAGCGGAGAATGGTATACTGCGCAACAAATCTACGGTTTCGGCCCGGCCAGCTTGTTAGAATCAGGCACGTGTTAATTATAGGAGTCTCATCCCCCTCATGGCATTGCTCGTTATCTTGATTAGTATTGGCATAGAAAAATTCCTGGAAGGCGTGGAAAATCTGCGCAACTACTCCTGGTTTCTTAAGCTCGCCCCGCGGATTCAGAAACCCCTGAAGCCCCATATTAAAGACCCCACCGCCCTGGTAGTACTCACCTTTCTACTACCGCTACTGTTGGTCGCCATTGCCTACCAATATCTAAGCCATGTTCACATACTGCTAGGCTATTTGTTTAATATCCTGGTGCTGGTTTATTGCATGGGCCCCAAAAGCTTGTTGGACAAAATTCAAAAATTCCTGGAAGCCCACGAGCGCGGTGATCAAATTGAGGCTAAGGAACTGTCACAGGTCATATTGAACGGTTACCCGGTGGAAAACGAATCCGATATGATTAAGATGATTAATAAAACCGCCTTGATCGCCACAAACAATCAGCTGTTGGGCGTGTTTTTCTGGTTTGCCCTGCTAGGCCCCATCGGTGCTTTACTGTATCGATTTAGCGATGTATTACTGCGACATAAAGCCAAAGACAGCGCCTTATCCGAAGAATATATGCAAACATTGCAGCTGCTGTTTACCATCCTCAACTGGATACCCGCGCATCTGACCTCTTTGATCTACGCCCTAACCGGTAGTTTTGTTGACGCCATGCATCAATGGAAAATACACAGGAACTACGACAAGTTTACTCCCGAAGCAGCAAATAACATGCTGGTGGACACGGGCTTTGGCGCCATCCTCATTGAAGCCGACACCAAGATCTTTGATGGCCAAACGGTTCACGATGTTCTGGGGTTATGTCGTCGCTGCATTTTTGTCTGGGTGGTATTGCTGGCCATAGTAACAATAGCGCTCGCCTGAGTCTCTAAGCGCCAAAGTTACCATGAAGCTGCGTTTGGCCACCAATTCGCGCTTGGCAATTGTACTGCCTATAGTCCTGATGAGCTTGCCACCGCATACCGTGCTTGGGGCTGAGAACCCTAAGTTGGAATACCGCAAAAATTCCGTCTATGCCTTGGAAATGCGGAACAACAACCCCCTCTTTTCCATTTATGGCATACCCCGACCGGGCAATGCGCGTCTCGTCCCCGCAGGAAAGCAACAGTATTCACTCACCACCGAGGTCAGCAGTTTCTATGCTATAGAGAAATCTGCTTCGGAACGATTTGAAGCGGATGGTGAGACATACACTTATGTTTTCTCCTGGCGTTACGGCGTCACGCAAAGACTGCAAGTGGGGCTGGATATCCCATACATCCGCTATACCGGAGGTACCCTCGATGGATTTATCAATGAATGGCATGAATTTTTCGATCTGGCCGAAGGTGGCAGAAACGTGGTACCCAACGATCGGCTGTTAATCCGTTATGAGCGCTCGGGTCAGGTGCTATTAAATCACCAAACGGCTTCCCGCGGCATAGGTGATATTAGCATTAATGCCGCCTGGCAAACTCAGCGGTCTCAACATGAAGCCTGGGCCGTGAACTTCAATCTAAACCTGCCCAGTGGTGACAGTCAACAGTTTCAAAGTAACGGTTACACCGATGCCGCCGTATGGATCCAACATCACAATGAGACCTTATTCTATGAACTGACTGCCGGATATTTCTATGGCATAGGACTCAATTATGTCGAGGACAGCGATACTCTACCCCAGTTTCTCAACCACTGGGCCGGTTTTGGCAACTTGGGCGCCGGCGTACATCTCACCCCGAATGTGGTTTTTATCTCTCAGTTGGATATTCATACGCCCCTGTACTCAGGCCCCGAGGTCAATGACTTAAGCGGTTATGGTGTGCAGCTTAGCCTGGGGGGGCGGATCAACACCCATCGCAATGGACAACTTCATCTGAGTGTGGGAGAAGATTTGGTTTTGGACGTGAGTCCTGATGTGACGTTTCACTTGCGCTATGAGTGGCGACTATGACTATCTCTGACTCCCCGCCCCCGGTACTCGCCCACCCTCCCTTTGTTTCCCATGTGGAATGGCGCTGCACGGACTTACAGAAAACAGCGTCTTTCTTCCAAGCGCTATTTGGCTGGCACTTCGATACGTTTGGTGATAACTACATGCTGTACACACCGGGACAAGGCACCTGCGTGGGCTTACTGCAAACTGAACGGGTAGCACCGGGAAATGACTGCCTGGTATTTATCCAGGTACCAAGTATCGCAACAAGTCTGCGCCAGGCTTTAGACCTGGACAGCAAAGTTTTGGTGCCGAAAAAATCCATCCCCAATTACGGCTGGTATGCCCAAATCAGTGATCCGGACCAAAACCCGGTGGGTTTGTTTGAGCCTTTAAACCCCAATGGGGCATAAAACCGTTGTCAGATACCGCAAGTACTTGTGGGCATTTGGCGGAATACACAAGCGATTCCTATCGCTTTTTCTAAAGCTGCCTTAACGTTCCGACAACCAAACTTTGGCCTGTTGAACAGCGGCGGACACCTGGGCCGGAGCTGTACCACCCACATGATTTCGGGCATTCACCGACCCTTCCAGAGTCAAAACTTCAAAAACGTCCTTTTCAATATGGGATCCGAAAGACTGTAATTCTTTCAGACTCATTTCCGCTAAATCCTTACCTTTTTCCACACCGCGCTGTACTGCCTTACCCACAATCTCATGGGCGTCACGAAAGGCAATCCCTTTGCGCACCAGGTAGTCGGCTAAATCCGTGGCGGTGGAAAACCCGCGCCGCGCCGCTTGTTTCATATTGTCTGCTTTCACTTTGAATTGAGGAATCATATCTGCGAACACTCGCAAACTGGCTTTAACGTTATCCACACTGTCGAATAAGGGCTCTTTGTCTTCCTGATTGTCCTTGTTATATGCCAGCGGTTGCCCTTTCATCAGCGTTAACATGGCCACCAGATTGCCATTGATGCGACCGGTTTTGCCTCGCACCAGTTCCGGTACGTCCGGATTCTTTTTTTGCGGCATAATGGAGGAGCCGGTGCAAAAACTGTCCCCCAATTCAATGAAGTCAAATTGCGCTGAACTCCATAAAATAATTTCTTCCGAAAAACGCGAAAGGTGCGTCATGATCAAAGCGCTTGCCGCGAGGAATTCTATAACAAAATCCCGGTCACTTACCGCATCCAGGGAATTCTGTGCCATGGCAGTGAAGCCCAACATATCCTGGGTATAATTTCGATCAATAGGATAACTGGTTCCCGCCAGGGCAGCCGCCCCCAGTGGTAACACATTAACTCGGGAGCGGCAATCCGCCAGGCGTTCCCAATCCCGTTTTAACATCTCATACCATGCCAACAAATGGTGACCAAAAACCACCGGTTGCGCGGTTTGTAAATGGGTAAAGCCGGGCATGATGGTCTTTGTGTGTTGCTCCGCCAGAGACACTAAGTTTTCCTGCAGACGTAACAACTCTTCTTGAATCAGGTCGATTTCCTCGCGCAAATACAGACGCACATCCGTAGCCACCTGGTCATTTCTCGACCTGCCGGTATGGAGTTTCTTGCCCACATCACCAATGCGTTCAATCAAGCGAGCTTCGATATTCATATGCACGTCTTCCAGGGAGACCTTCCATTCAAATTCACCCCGTTCAATCTCATCCTTGATTTGCTGCAACCCCTCAACAATGGCTTCCAACTCTTCACTACTCAGTACACCCACTTTTGCCAGCATTCGGGCATGCGCAGTGGAACCGGCAATATCATGAGCATACAGACGTTTGTCAAATTCTACCGATGCGGTAAACGCCTCAACAAAAACGTCGGTGGGCTCGGTAAAGCGGCCACCCCAAGGCTTTATTGTGGAGTCATCTTTTTTCATCTAATGTACCTATTAAACTTGGAATTGATTCAGGTTTTGGCGCAGTATAGTCGATATTAGCCATGACTTGCGATATTTTGCGGCACACTTGCCGTCTTTTACGACACACTTGCCAGTTTTTGCAACAATAGGGAAACCCACACAGCCTAATGTCGAACAAAAATCAGCTTAATGCGGTTCCAGGTGAAACGGCAGAAAACACCAACAAGGGAGACGATTTTTTCCTGCCGGACTTCTGTGATGTGCGAATGGTTTTCGCCGTGGTGGTCATCGGTGAATTGCTGGCCATTGTACTTTCTTTGGCCCCGACCCAACGCAGCGCCCAACGCTGGGAAGACCTTGGAATAATATCTCTTTTTATTCAATGGGTTGCATTGATCAGCGCAGCGGTCTTGTGCCTCGCCCGCCCTTGGTTGGCCAAACTCACCGACACTAAAGCCGCCACCGCCTCATATGTATTGTTACTCACTACAACCACTCTGGTGAGTCAGGCGACCTACTACACCATCCAATCGCTCATCAGCCATCCGGTAAAAGGCAGCTGGTACACGGACTTCCTTCTTAGCAGTCTCGGTATCAGCGCCATCGTGTCCGCGGTGGCTTTGCGCTATTTCTATATCCAACATCAGTACATCAGAAATTTACAAGCCAAGTCTCAGGCACGTATCCAGGCCCTGCAATCCAGAATCCGTCCACATTTTCTTTTTAACAGCCTCAACACCATTGCAAGCCTCGCCAGCACTCAACCGGACCTGGCGGAAGAGGCCACGCTGGACCTGGCGGATTTATTCCGCGGCACTTTGGCCGACAGCAATGAAGTACCTATCAAAGATGAATGGAACCTGGCCCGACGTTATCTGCGCATAGAAAAGCTGCGTCTGGGTAAGCGCTTACAAGTCGAATGGTCGGTGGACACGATTCCCAGCAACGCCCTAATGCCTCAACTCACCATACAACCGTTGGTGGAAAACGCCATCTATCATGGCATAGAACATGTAGAAAACGGGGGTACCATAGTGATTGCCGGAACCATCGAAGACGATTTGATCAGTATTACCATCACCAACCCGGTACCGGCCACAACTGCCATCCAAAGCCGTACCAGCAACAAAATGGCGCAGGAAAACACTCGCCTGCGTTTGCAGGCCAGCTATGGAAAACGCGGCAAACTGGCCGTTAAACTAGAAGGCACCCATTATCAATTAACTTTGAGTTTTCCTTATAAACAATCCTAATATGAATATTCTTATTGCAGATGATGAACCTTTGGCCCGCTCCCGTTTGAAGCGCATTGTGGAAGAAATGGACCACACCATTGTGGGCGAGGCCGCAGATGGCAAGGAGGTACTACTCAAAAGCGGAGAATTGCGACCGGATTTGATTTTTTTGGATATTCGCATGCCGGGAATGGATGGCCTGGAAACGGCCATGCATTTATCCAACTTGGACAACCCGCCTGCCATTATTTTCACCACCGCCTTTAGTGAGCATGCCCTGGCGGCATTTGATGCAGAAGCCGTGGATTATTTACTCAAGCCGATACGCCGGGAACGTCTGGAACAGGCCTTGTCCCGGGTGAGAAAAATTAACCGGGCGCAATTAGTGGAACTGGGTAAGAGTGACGCAACGGACCACTCTCGCACCCACTTAAGCGCACAAATCAGCGGTAATATTAAGTTAGTCCCCATTGAAGACATCTTCTATTTCCAAGCCGACCAGAAATACGTCACCGTACGTTATCGCAACGGGGAGGTCATCATTGACGAATCGCTGAAATCACTGGAAGAGGAATTTGGGGAACGTTTTGTACGCATACACCGCAACGCACTGGTTGCCAAAGCGTTTATGCAGGGGTTGGAGCGAACCGCCGGTGGCAGCTGGGTAATTAAAATGCGAGAAATCGATAATGCTCTGGAAGTGAGCCGTCGTCATATGACCCAAGTGCGGAAAATGTTGAAAGAAGCCAGATTGCGTTAACTGCGACTGAAGTGATCCGATCTAGCGTCGCCGCACCACTTCCAAAGAGCTGCCGATAGCGTCTTCCAAATACGCCGGGAAAAAATCCGTACCCTGATAACCCACCATGCGCGGTACCAGCTGTTTGCCGTGAGCGTTAACAAACTGCAGAGTCGGCGTTACATCCACCCCCTGCTTAAAAGCAAATTCGCCCGCTTCCATCGGCTGACCTGTAAAGTCTTTGATTTTCACCATGCTGTCTATCATGACCTTACGTACAATTATGCGTTGGGTAAATTCACCATTTTTCATCATGGGGTTGAGTACGTCTGCTTCCAGACGTTTACAGTAACCACAATCTTCCGCTGAATACACTAACAGTATGGGTAAGTTTTGAGACTGGGCCGTTCTGGACACCGCTTGTAAATCATCCACCATCGCCAGTGTAACGGCTTCGTGAGCCATCAGCTGGGGAACCTTCAAGGTAAGGGGAATGACACTGAAAATGACAGCAAATACCAATGTTCGCATCTACCACTCCTGAACATTATAAACCGCTTGTTACATCCCATGCCTTATAACGCCATGTTATATAAGCCATTCTTTAAGCGACCGATTTTAATACCTGGAGGAAAACAAATCCGGAACGGCATCACAATCGTAAACTCCCGGCGCAATAACCCGGTTGTCACTATTTCAATCGCCTACGCCGGATGAGACCACCGCAGCAGGGGAAGTTCCAGGGAGCCGTTGAAAGACTCCAGGATGAGCAGACCTAAGAGCAAATGGCTCAATTGACGATTCTGTTCCCATATATGCCATTTACGAAAGTTATCATAGGCTTCCTAAGATATCACGCAAATTACTCAAATGGGCCTGACCGCGCTGTTGACGCTGTTCCGGATCTTCGTTGCCCGATTCCCATTGTACCGTATCCTGTGGCAGTTCATTTAAGAATCGACTGGGCTCCGATGACACCATTTCACCGGCACGTTTGCGTTTTTCTGCATAGCTGAAAGTCAGCTCACGCTGAGCCCGGGTAATGCCCACATAGGCCAAGCGTCGTTCCTCTTCCACATTACCTTCATCAATGCTGCTGTGATGCGGCAACAGTTCCTCTTCCATTCCAATAATATAGACATATGGAAACTCCAGCCCCTTAGCCGCGTGTAAGGTCATCAGATTAATACAATCACGTTCTTGCTCATTTTCCTGACGCTCCAGAATATCCATTAATTGTAATTGTGAAACCACTTTACCCAGATCCTCAGCATCCGGACCGGACATGAGTTTGTCCACCCATTGCAGTAACTCCGCGACGTTTTCCATTTTTCTGTCCGCCGCAGCCTGGTCTCGACTACTGTCGAGCAACCAGGTTTCGAAATCCATTTCCTGGACCAGATCCCGTACCAAAGTGCGTACTTCACCGCGTTCTGCCCTGTGGCTGAACCCACCGATCCAATCGGTAAATGCCCGCAACTTACTCACACTACGTTGTGCCATATGCTGTTCCAGACCCAACTCATAACTGGCATCAAACATACTAATACCACGCTGAGTTGCGTAAGTGGCGAGTTTCTCCAGCGTACCGGGCCCCACTTCCCGCCGGGGTACATTGGCAACGCGCACAAAGGCGTGGTCATCATCATTGTTCACCACCAGGCGAATATAAGACAGGACATCTTTTACTTCTGCGTAGGAGAAAAACGAGGTGCCCCCGGTCAGGGTATAAGGCATTTGATGTTCCCGCAGGTGCCGCTCCAACAGGCGCGATTGATGATTCCCCCGGTACAAAATGGCATAGTCCTTAAACGCCTTACGGCTTTGAAATTTGTGCTGAAGTATTCTTGAAACCACCCGCTGAGCTTCATGCTCCTCATTACGTGCTTTGATGACTCTGATGGTCTCACCAAACCCCAGCTCACTCCACAGCGATTTTTCGAATACATGGGGATTGTTGGCAATCAAATGATTGGCGGCCTTGAGTATACATCCGGTGGACCGGTAATTTTGTTCCAACTTTATCACTTTTAAATCGAAAAAATCCTTTTGTAACAAAGCCAGGTTTTCCGGTTGCGCCCCACGCCAGGCATAAATGGATTGATCATCGTCACCTACCACAGTTAAGGCACCTCGCGCACCCACCAACAATTTCACTAACAGGTATTGGCTGGTATTGGTGTCCTGGTACTCGTCTACCAACAGATAACGAATCCGGTTTTGCCACTTTTCGCGGACGGCCGCATCATTCTGCAGTAATTCCACAGGAATACGAATTAAATCGTCAAAATCTACGGCATTATAGGCCTTCATATGCCGATCATAGACTTCGTACAAACGGGCGGTCGCCGTTAGTTTCACCACCGCATCGCTGCCCGCGGCTTCGGTCAACGCCTGTTGTGGGCTGATCTGGGCATTTTTCCAATGCGAAATATGGCGCTGGTGAAAATCCAGATCGTCATCGCCACCAAACGTTTTGTGCATCAAGTCCTTAAGCAAACTTTGACAGTCCTGGGAATCATAAATAGAGAAACCCGGTTTTAATCCAGCCGCAGCAACTTCCCGGCGTATAATGTTCAACCCAAGAGTATGAAAGGTCGACACACTCAGGCCTTTACCTTCGCCCTTATTCAGCAACTCCCGTACCCGTGATTGCATTTCACGAGCGGCTTTGTTGGTGAAAGTGACTGCGGTAATGTGCCGTGGCGATATGCCGCATTGACGAATCAAGTGCACGATTTTTTGGGTAATAACCCGAGTTTTGCCGCTGCCTGCGCCGGCCAAAACCAAAAGAGGGCTGCCGATATATTGAATCGCCTCGTGCTGGCGTGGATTTAAGTTAACCATATTGTCCGAACTGCTAATATTGACACCAACTCACCCCGGCGTTACCCAAAGTAAAACCTCGGGTAACGCGGCAATCCTGCCGATTACACATCAGGGGAAAAAGGACACACCTTAAACTGTCAGCTCTCGGGATTCAAGCAAAGGCACCACTTCGGCGGCAGGAACCGGGGGGCTGATAAAATGGCCCTGCATCGCATCACATTTGTATTTCCGCAAGAAATCCACTTGGGTTTGCGTTTCCACACCTTCTGCAATGACTTTCAAACCTAATCCATGAGCCAAGGCAATAATGGCTCTGGCGGTGGCTCCGTCACGCTCACGCCCGGCTACATTCATAATAAAGGATCGATCGATGTTTAACATATCGATAGGTAACCGTTGCAAATGATTCATGGAGGAATGCCCTGCCCCGAAATCGTCTATGGCAACCACCGCTCCCATGGCTTTTATCTGGCTCAGGGTTTCGGTGACACTGGTAATATTGCGCATGGCGACATTTTCGGTAATTTCTATAATTAAATGCTGAGGATTAAAGCCTATTTCCAACATAATTTTTTGCATGTGCCTTATCATGTCCTGCTGCGCAAACTGCCGTCCGGACATATTGATGGCCAGATGTAAATCCCCCAGTCCCAGACGCTTCCACTTCAGTATTTGAGTGCATGCGGATTTTAAGAGCCACAAGCCGATGGGGTAAATGAGGCCGGTTTCCTCAGCGATCTTGATAAACTTGGACGGCGGGAGTAATCCAAAGTCCGGATGTTGCCAACGCAATAAGGCTTCCACCGCCACAATATCGCCGCTGTCCAATTGCATCCGAGGTTGGTAATAAACACGTAATTCGTTATTTTTTAACGCATTACGCAGTTTTTGCTCCATATCCAAACGGCGATGGGAGCGATCGTCCATATCATGGCTGTAAAAGCAAAACCGATTACCCCCTAACTCCTTGGCCTTATACATCGCAGCGTCGGCATTAGCCAGGATAGTATTTTTGTCAGCACTATCCAGAGGATAGAGAGTGACACCAATGCTGGCGCTCACCAGTAAATCGTGCCCACGAATATGGTGCATTTTCCCCAGACGGTTGCGCAACTTCGTGACGATTTTTTCCAGTTCGTCTATAGTGCTCAAACCTTCGACCACAATACCGAATTCATCCCCTCCCAAACGGGCAATAACATCCCCTTGGCGCATACTGGATTTTAAGCGTTTAGCCACGGATTTTAGTAACTCGTCACCTACCGCATGCCCCAAGGTATCGTTAACCTGCTTAAAGTTATCCAGATCCAGGAAACACAAAGCCAACAGCTTCTCTTCGCGGTGAGCCATGGCCATGGAATGGGCCAGGCGGTTTTGAAACAAGCTGCGATTGCATAAATCCGTCAAGCCGTCATACAACGCCATGTGCTCAAAAGTGGCCTCGGATTTTTTGCGTTCAGAAATGTCTTGAACTGTGGCCAAAATCGCTATCACAGAACCGTCTACCCCTTCCACCACTTCGCCTTGAGAATGGATATAAATTTTTTTGCCGGTGACATCGATAATGCGGTAATCAATACTGAAAGACTCTTTTTCGTATAACGCGCATTCGATAGCAGACTTCATCATATCGCGGTCACTGATATGAATCAGATTGAGATACCCGTTTAGTGTGTTATCAAATCCTGTAGGACTGATACACAATATTTTCCGTGCCTGTTCCGACAAGGAAAAATTGCTGATATCTACACTGAATTTCCAGTATCCCAACTTAGCCACCCGTTGTGCCTCTTCCAGTTGGCGTTGATTGGTAAACAGTGCATCCTGTTGTTCAATGTTACGCAACACATAACGAATTCGTTGAGACACAAAACCCAGATTGGTGGTTTTATTAATAAAATCAGTAGCACCGGCGTCAAAAGCCCGGCGGATATATTCCAAACCATCCACACCGGTTAACATAAGAATGGGGATTTTTTTAAACGCTTCCATCGCACGAATGGACTGGCAGACGGAAATACCATCCATGCCCGGCATTTTAACATCGAGCAAAACCAGATCGGGTTGATAGCGGGTAATATCAGTCAAAGCAGAAACGCCATCAGGCGATTCATAAACACCAAACCCAGCCGCCTCCAATTCCTTCCGAATTAATAAACGGGCATCACGCTCATCATCCACAACCAGAATTTGAGGGGAATGGCTTTGTTCACGATTGGTTTTTAGATTCATTCTTAGTCGCTCTCAATACCCTGCAAGCGCGCTCATGCCGATAACGGCACGCCCAGCCTCCACTGCCAAAATAATCCAGACTCAATTCCGGAACTGTGCCCTATTACTCAAAACCAAGGCTCACCGATTATTTTAGAACCATTTGCTCAATTATAAAGCATTATTTACAACTTAACGCTTCGCTAAGCAACTGTTTCTTTCATCAGGGAGAATCTTGTTGATTCCTTCAATGACAACCGTCACCGCCGCACTGCCCGCACTTAACTATTTGTAAGACATTAAAGAATGGCCTGATACGCCCGGCAAAACCGTTGCTCCAGAGGTTCGGCAACTTGTGGCGACAACAATCCGCTGTTGTGCCACTGCCGCAGAATTTCTATGGTTTCTTCACCGGAATCATGCAACTCTCCTTGTTTCATTTTTTCCGCCAGCTGCGCAACTTGATATTCCATGCGATCCTGCTTTGCCTCAGCAGGAGAATCAACCCCCGCTAATACTTCCATACGCAAACAAAGGATTTTTTTTGCTTCAGCTATTTCTGACTCCCGTTCATATAGAGTATCACCTGAAATTACGGATGGATCGCTGAATATGCGATTTAACAAATCCGTTACAATAGAATACCGTTGCTGCAAAATTGCAATAAGCCGGGAATCGGACACCATCAATTCCTGCCATCGCGCCTGGCAGTTCGACAAAGTAAGACGACTGTCGTCCCCGACAACACCCGTTACACATGCGTAGACCAGGGATTCCAGTTGCTGACACAGCTGCCACAGTTCCTGTTCACGAGCCTGTTGTTGTTGCACCTGCTGCTGTTGTATTTGCCGAATGCGATTTTGTACCTGTTTTCGTAATTGCTCGTAACGTCGACTCAGCTCAGTCGCTCGCGAGTAACCTTTAGGCAAATGGAGTTCTTGCCAACGTTGCTGCGCTTGCTTCAACTTTTGCTGTAAGGTGCGCTCTGAAAGCTCCGCGGGTACGGGGTGTTCTATATTCGCTGAGGGCTCTTGACTCGCTGAGGGCTCTTGACTCGCTGAGGGCTCTTGACTCGCTGAGGGCTCTTGACTCGCTGAGGGCTCTTGACTCGCTGAGG